>JAYVGC010000125.1:0-6864 GCA_043772535.1 Flavobacterium sp.
CTCAAATAAAAATAATATGAGATCGAAGTTCAAATGGATTTATGCGCTTTTAGTAGCGTTGACAATGCAGTTTTCGTTTGCACAGGACAAAACTGTAACAGGTACTGTATCGGATGATCTGGGTGTATTGCCTGGAGTAAATGTACTTGTAAAGGGAACAACCCGACGTGTAACAACAGATTTTGATGGTAAGTTTTCTATCAAATCTAAAGAAGGTGAAGTTTTGGTGTTTTCATTCGTAGAAAAGGCCAATTCTGAAAAAACAGTTGGAGCAGGAAACACTATCAATGTTTCAATGACTTCTAACAACATTTTAAATGAAGTAGTTGTTGGTGCTTTAGGTATCAAAAGAAAAGCAACTGAAATTTCATATAAGGCTGTTATTGTAAGCGCCAAAGAAATTAATCAAACTTCACCTATTAACGCCGTTACTGCGTTAGCAGGTAAAGTTTCAGGTTTGACAATTGCAACCCGAGATAATGGTATTAACCCAGCCACTGGTATATTACTTAGAGGGTACAAATCTTTATCTGGTAACAATCAAGCTTTAATTGTTATTGACGGAGTTATTCAAGCGAGTAGTGCATTAAATAATTTAAATCCTAATGATATTTTAAATATCAACGTTTTAAAATCAAGTAATGCGACAGTACTTTACGGTGCTGAAGGTGCGAATGGAGTTTTAATTGTTACGACAAAGCAAGGTTCAAACAAAAAAATTGAGGTTACTGTAAATTCAAGTATGGTGTTGGAGCAAGTAAAGTACTTTCCTGAATTACAAACTACGTTTGGTCCAGGATTTAATAATTTATACGATCCTATTGAAAATACCAACTGGGGTCCCCGTTTTGATGGATTACCAAGACGTTTAGGGCCTATTTTAGCCGATGGTTCTTTTCAAACAGTAAATTATGCTGCTGCAAAAAATGGTAGAAAAAACTTTTTTGTTGATGGTGTAACCTTAACAAATAGTGTGTCTTTATCTGGTGGAGATGCGAAGTCTAGTTTTTACTTTTCTGCACAGCGCACAGATGTTACTGGTATTACACCAGGCGACGAGTACCGTAGAGATAACTTTAGATTAAATGCGTCTACTAAAGGAGAGCGATTATCAGTTTCAACAGCAGTTTCGTTTTTCGACGACAATACTAACGTTGTTGGTACCGGTGGTTATCAAAACAGAGATATTTTTTGGAATATTCTTAATACAACTGCTGTTGTAAATTTAAATGATTATAAAGATTGGAGAAATGATAAATTTTCAACTCCAGACGGATATTACAATGATTATTATCAAAACCCTTATATGATTGTTGATATAGCTCGTAACAAAACAAAAAGCAATCGATTATTTGCTAATGTAAAATTAGATTATAAAATAAATGATTATTTGTCAGCTACGTACAGTTTAGCAGGAACTTTTTTTACTTCTAATCAAAAAAATACTAGAGACGCTATAACGTACAATCCTATTTTTTCTCCAAGACGTTCTGCTAATAACACACCAGCTTCTGTTGCGTTACAAAGCAATACGAGCCGAAGAATAAATTCTGATTTTACTGTAAAATTTAACAAAGATTTAGGTAAAATGTTTAATGTGAAAGCGGTTGTTGGTACTAGTGCTGCCACAATCGACAATAAAAGATACACCCAAGCCGCGCAAGGATTACAAATTCCTGGATTGTATGACATATCTACTCGAACAGGTGAAATTTCTGGCGTAACTACAGCAGTTGAAAGACGTTTTTACGACCTAACAGTTGGTGGTAATCGTGAAACTGTGCAACACAATTTTGGTGTTTTTGGTGATGTAACCTTAGGTTTTAATAAGTATTTATTTTTAAACGGTGCTTACAGAGCGGATAGAATATCTACTTTAAGTAAAGATTATTCTAATTTTTACGGTGCAGGTTTGTCGTTTATTTTAACAGATGCTATTCCTGCTATTAAAGGAGACATTTTAAACTTTGCCAAAATTAGTGGTGGTTTTTCTTTAACGGGTAACTCGGCTACACCAAGTGTTGGTTGGACAAACGAGTTGTTTAGCACACCAGCAGGGTTTCCTTATGGTTCAACCGCAGGTTTTGCTACTCCTACATTTTCGGTTAACCCAAGCTTAACACCAGAGTTAATTAGAAATAAAGAAATAAATACTGAATTCGAATTCTTTAAAAGTAGAGTTAAGGTTGGTGTTTCATATTACATATCTAATGCAACTAACCAATTTATTTCATCTGATGTTTCTTATGCTTCTGGTGCAAATGTATACAGAACAAACGCAGGTGAAATTGAAAATAAAGGTTTAGAAATTGATTTAAATTTTGTGCCAATTTCAACTGCTAATTTTAACTGGAGTTTTGGTGGAAACATTACTAAAATACAAAACAAAGTTGTTTCTTTAACTGATGGTGCTAGTAGAGTATCTATCGGTTCATTAGGTCAAAGCGATATTGGTTTATTTGCTGAAGTTGGTTCTTCGTATCCATCTGTTTTTGGTACGGCTTATGTTCGTGACGGTGAAGGCAGAGTTGTAATTGATCCTACAAAAGGTAATCCACTACAAAGTTCTGAACTTAAAAATTTAGGTTCAACAACACCAAACTTAATAGTTGGTTTAAATACTTCGGTACGCTACAAAACAATTACATTATCAGCAGTAGCGGATTATAGAACAGGACATGTTTATTATAATGATTTAAATGATGCCTTAGAATTTACAGGTTCAACTGCTTACAGTGCTTCTGCTGGTCGCCAACCATTCGTGTTCCCAAACTCGTCTTATCAATCGGCACCTGGTGTGTATACAGCAAATACAAATATACCAACATCAGCAGGTGGTTATGATTTCTTCTACGGTGTTTATAATAATATTAAAGAAAATTACGTAGTAGATGCATCTACATTTAAATTAAGAGAGGTGGTTTTAAGTTACGATATTCCTCAAAAATATTTAACTAAAACTTTTATTAAAGGGTTTACCTTTGGTTTAGTTGGTAGAAATATCTTAATGCTTAGATCAGCTGCGAACAAAATTACAGATCCTGAATTCACAAACAGTTCTGAGCAAGCGGGTGGTTTTGGAACGCAAAAACAATTGCCTCCAACAAGTTCGTATGGTTTTAAACTAGACCTTAAATTTTAAAACAAACAAAAGATGAAAATATATAATAAAATAGCGTTAGTACTAAGTGCTATCTTTTTAACTACCGGGTGTAGTGAAAATTATTTTGATGTAAATGAGGATATTAATAATCCCACCACATCAACACCTCAGTTAACTTTGCCCGTTGCACAAAAACAAACAATAGATTTGTTATCGGGTAATTACAATTCATACAATACTATTGGTAATTTATGGACATACCAGTGGGCAGCTGCTGCAGATTTTGCTTATTTTCAGGATGAAACTAGATATGTAGTTAACAGTACATTTAGAACGCAAAATTTCGAAATTGCTTATCTTTTGCCAATGGCGAATTACAATTATGTTGCGCAAAATACTGATCCGAAATTTGTTTATTTTAAAGCAATTTCTAAAATCATGCTTGCCTTTCATTTTCAGTATTTGGTAGATGCCTACGGCGATGTGCCTTACAGCGAAGCTTTTCAACGTAATGCAAATACAAAACCTAAGTATGATTCTGCACAGTCGATATACAACAGTTTGATTGCTGATTTGACTGTGGCGCAAAATTTAATCGCATCGGCACCAGCAGGAACATTATCCCCTGGCACAGCTGATATTATGTGCGGTGGTAATATGAACAAATGGGGAAAATTTGCCAATTCACTAAAACTACGTTTAATGTTGAGACAGTCGTCAAAAACAGGTAATTCTATAACTGCTGCGACTTTAACTTCAAATATAAATGCATCATTTGGATTTTTAGGTGCAGGAGAAACTGTATATTGTAACCCAGGTTATGCACCGTTAATTGCTTTAAAACAAAATCCGTTATGGGATGCTTTTAAACTAGATAGTAATGGTGCCGCATCAGCAAATGCAGGTGCTACAAGAGCCACTCCTTATGCTGTTTCTACAACTTTGATGCAGAATACTGATTTACGTAAAAATTTAATGTGGAAAAAAGTTGGTGCAAATTATGTTGGTATTGAACAAAACGGTTTATCGTTTTTAGCTTTAACAGCTGCTAATGTATCTTCGATTGGTGACGGTATATTTAAGGCGGCTGGTATGTCTGGTATTGTAATGCAATCTGCCGAAAGTTTATTTTTGCAAGCAGAGGCGGCAGCTCGTTTTGGAGTTTTTGGTAGCGATGCAAGTTTATATCAACAAGCAGTTCAAGAAAATTTTACACAATTAGGTGCGGGTACTGTTCCTCCTGCTGAATTTAGTTCAACTGGTAGTTTATATTTTGATCCTGCTAATTCTCCTGCACTTAAATTGCAAGCGATTATCAAACAGAAGTTTATTGCCTTGGTTAGTACTAATGGCTACGAGAATTGGATAGAATACAGACGTACTGGTTATCCAGCCTCTGTTCCCGTTGCAAAATTTTATCCAGGCGCTGTTCCTGTTGCTGCCAATATTCCAGTTCGTTTATTATATCCATCTTCAGAGGCGGGTACTAATCCTAACGTTCCTGTGCAAACTACGTCAGATGCATTTAATTCAAAAGTATTTTGGCAAAACTAATTTTTAATTTATTTATTATGAAAAACTTTAAAAGATTATTTTATTTTTCACTCATTGCATTAGGTTTTGCCTCTTGTGATATAGGGGGTGATAAAGCGCCAGATTTTGGATCTGGCCCCTCGTTAACTCAGTTTACCTCAGCAGAAAAGTTTGCATTTTTTAATAAAGATGCGGGTGCAACATATACTTATGATATTCCTGTAACTTTAATAGGAGGTAATGGTCTTGCTCTTAACAGCGATGCCACAATAAGTTATGAAGTTGACAATACAAGCACTAGTGCTGCAGTTGTTGGTACTAATTATGATTTTGTAACGCCTGGTATGAAGGTAGTTTTACCTGCTGGCAAAACATTTACAAGTATCCAAATCAAAGTGTATTCCGGTACTCTTAATGATCAGGATCCACCTTCTGTGACTTTAAAAATGAAAGCTGTAGCAACTAATGGTGATGAAAATGTTCTTGTTTCTGGTGGTTTGTTCAAAACTAAAGTGGTTTTGCAAGCGCAATGTAGTTCTGCTGTTGCTGGTACTTATAATTTAACAGTTACAAGATTAACCCCATCTGCAGCTACTTACGTTTTTCCAACAGAGGTAGTTTCGGCAACATCAAATGCTGCCGAATATTTAGGTACAAGTACTGCTAATTTTTCACCAACAGGCGGTCCCGGTGGAATCGGTACTATCAATGTAATTCCGCCGTCAAATGCAGGCTTTACTTTTAATGATGTATGTGGCAGGTTTAAATTGAAACCAGATCAAACACTAGCAAGTTATTACAGCAATAAAGTATCCCAGACACCAGCCCAATACGCTTTGAGTTCTCAAAGTTCAGTTGTTGTAGGTGGAGTTACCAAAAGAGTGTTAACTATTCAGTATACAGTTGATTTTGCAGCTGGTCCAAGAACTTATAAAGGAGTATATACTCAAAATTAATATATTATTATGAAAAATAAATCTATATCTAAAATCGTGTGTTTTGTGTTATTAACTGCATCATTTTTTTCTTGCAGTTCTGACCAAAAGATTGATTCTATTGTGAACGTTGCTAAGCCAACAATGACTATTGCTGTAAGCCCAACTGCTACTGTTGCCGAAGGCGGAAGTGTTCCTTTTACCTTGACCTTAAGCAGTGCCGTTAGTGAGGAATTTATTGTATTTATTATGCTTGATGGTGCTAACAGCACTGCTGATAAATTTGATAGTGATGTAAGTTCAAGTACTTCTAGTGCAGCTTACCAAAAGGCTATTACCTTTGCTCCATTTCAAACCGTAGTGAACGGAAGTATCAATATTGCAACAGACGACTTAGTTGAGCAAACTGAAACTTTATCTTTAATCGTTGGTGAATCTCGTACAACTGCGGTTAATTTTATACCTGCGGTAACCAAAATTTCGATAACTAATGTTATTGCTGGTGAGTTAAATTTAGCATTTAATTATGACAAACCTTTTACGGGAGCCAATGGTTATAATAATTCATTGTGTGCCTTAAAAAGTCCCGTAGCTACACCCGCTACATCTTATGATATTGATTTTGTAGTATACAAAGATGCAAGTACTACACCTCTTCCACTTTACGATGCGCAAACTGATGCTTGCACCGAAAAATTAACCATGAAGTTGTCAGCGTTGGCAGATGGTTTATACCGTATCAAAGCAAAATTGTATACAAACGGTGATTTAGATACAGTGTGTTTTGTAAATGCGGTACCACAATTTTCAATTCCTATAACTGTAAATTATTACAGATCAGGTTCTATAACTGCGGGTCTTTACACACAAGAAGCTGCTAATTATTTAACATCAAGTTCTGCAGTTGGTAGTGAGTTACCTGTTGTTGATGTGTTAATTTCAACAGTAGCTGGTGTTCGTAAATTTACTGTGCAAAATACAGCAGGGGTTATATCTGCAAGTGGTAAATTTTATAATACTCATAAAAAAGATTAATTAGTTTCAATCTTTTATTTAAACCGCTCACTTTTGAGCGGTTTTTTTTATTATAATATACCAATCTGTTTGAGTACTTTTGTATTTTATTTTTATTTATGAAAACTGTTATTTTTTCTCTTTTATTCTTTTTATTCCCTTTTTTTTCTTTTTCGCAGAACAAACAGCCAGAGCGTAAAAGCCTAATTAAATCACAATCGCAAGTAGCCAAAGACGCCGCCAAAAAAGCATCAATAACGTTGTATAAAATTATATCTA
>JAYVGC010000126.1:0-18636 GCA_043772535.1 Flavobacterium sp.
AATGTTTAATATTTAAGAGCACTATCAATAAAGTAATTACAGGAACAACAGTTCTGTATTTTGTATGTTATATATAATGTGTTACAAGCTTACCAGAATAATATAAATAATTTTGAATGATGTCAAAAATTGTATAGAAATAGCTTTACAATAGAGTGGTTTTAAATTAAAAACTAGTGCGACGGCAATTATTGAAACTCGGGGATTCGTACTTCCTAACATCTAATTCCTAAATAAAAATGAGTTTTTTAAAAAAATTATTTTCATCAGACAAAAAAGAAATAAGAATCGATGAACAAGCAAAACAGACGCTTGACAAAGGATTAGAGAAATCTAAAACTTCTTTTTTTTCAAAACTTACAAAAGCGGTAGCAGGCAAATCAAAAGTAGATGATGCTGTACTTGACAGCTTAGAAGAAATTTTAATATCCTCTGACGTTGGAGTGAACACTACTTTAAAAATAATTAAACGAATTGAGCTACGCGTTGCCGACGACAAATATTTGGGAACCGACGAACTAAATGTAATTTTACGAGAAGAAATTGCGAGCCTACTTTCAGAAACAAATACAGGTGAAGCAATAAACTTTGAAATTAATTCGGTCAAAAAACCTTATGTTTTGATGGTCGTTGGCGTAAATGGGGTAGGCAAAACCACTACAATTGGTAAGTTAGCACATCAATTCAAAAAAGCAGGATACAACGTAGTTTTAGGGGCTGCCGACACGTTCAGAGCAGCCGCAATTGATCAATTACAAATTTGGGCCGACCGAGTTGGTGTACCACTTGTAAAGCAACAAATGGGAAGCGATCCAGCTTCAGTAGCATTTGATACGCTTCAAAGTGCCGTTTCTCAAAATGCCGATATAGTTATTATTGACACCGCCGGACGATTACATAATAAAATTGGGCTCATGAATGAATTAACTAAAGTAAAACGAGTAATGCAAAAAGTAATAGCTGATGCACCGCACGATGTACTACTTGTGCTTGACGGCTCTACGGGTCAAAACGCATTTGAACAAGCCACCCAATTTACCGCTGCAACAGAAGTAAGTTGCTTAGCAATAACAAAACTTGATGGAACCGCTAAAGGTGGGGTTGTAATTGGCATCTCAGATCAATTTAAAATCCCTGTAAAATATATTGGCGTGGGTGAAGGTATTGCCGATTTACAGGTTTTTAACAAATATGAATTTGTAGATTCGTTTTTTAAATAACAAAATTATATGATGACTAAAATTACTACTTTTATTAAAAATATAACCCCGATAGAACTTCTTTTTGCAGGAATTCTTTTAGAAGTTGTTGCCGTTTTTCTTCAAAAATATCTACCAACAATTGCACTTTCATTTCAATTGTTTTCGTTTGGTATTTTTATCTATGCAGCCATAAAATTTTTTAATAAAAAATTTTAATTCATAGAAATTCTCAAAATCTGAACTGAAGTTTGGGTTACATTTATACATTACACTTGTATTTGCAATGCAACAAATAGCATTGTGATACTGACAATATTATTTCACTTTCTAAAAACAAGCACGGCTTTTTATGCAGAATTTAAAAGTAATAAAATTATGTAGTGCGAATAAGTGCCAACTGATAAAAATTTAAGAAAGAGTTAGTACTATTGAAAAATATATTGAATTTGTATTTTAAGTTCAAAAAAATTATTTAAAAATTGCTAAATTATTATTTGTTTCGAGCAAAACAATAAATATAAACTAATGGTTTATAAAATTTATCATTTATATCTGTGCGTTTATAATTCCTAGTTACAAGTACGATTTATGCCAATTTTAGCAGGTAAGCACCCTATGTGACCCTAATTTTACATAAATTAACCGTGTACAAGGTAAAAAAAATGAATTTTTATATGTTTTTTTCGCATAAAATAGTTTTCATAAATGACTCGAACCACATTTCAATTTAAATTAGTACTTCAATAACTTTTTAACTTTGTTGTATTGCATTGATAGATAATTTTATACTACTGATAAACAGATAAATACAACTTATATTAGTGAATCGTATTTCTAAAAATATACCCATACACTACATCCTGCATTACTGATATAGCGCATTCATTTTCTTCCAAAGTAAATTATCAAATGTTGATAAGGCAAAGTTTGAAGCTTCAGCGGCATCACCGAGTCGTATAACAACTATATTTTTACTAGGAACTACATATATTTTTTGATCATTTTTTCCGAGCGCCATATACATATCATTAGGTGCATCGGGAATCAAAGTTCCAGTAAAATTAATTTGTGTTTGTGGCAAGTGATAAGTAGCTTTACCGTTTAACCACCACAAATAGCCGTAGGCGGGATTTATAAGTTGCGAGGTGGAAGTCGCTTCTGTAAAATAATTTTGGTTTATAATTTGAGTACCGTTCCAGTTTCCTTTATTTAACGACAATAACCCAAATCGAGCCATACTGCGGGCTGTGCTATAGTATACACTCAAATTACCAAGCGGCACCCAATTGCCATCCATTCCTATTCGATCACGCAGTTTTGTATTAAAATAAGTATTCCAAGTAGATCCAGAAGCAGCTGCCACAACGTCTTGTAATTTAACAAAAACGCCGTGATATGCCCAACGAGCTCCAGCGTCTGCAACATACTGCAAATTTGCGGGTGCTACATCGTCGCCCAATGTGTCGTCTAAGCCCGATGTCATTGATAATAAACTTTTGCATGTAATTAAATTTTCTTTAGCAATCGGGGCACTAGTCCAATTAACACCAAGATAAGTTGATACCTTGGAATTGATATTTAAAAGGTTATTTTCTTGAGCAATACCCACAGTGGTGGCAACTAAAGTTTTGCCTGCACTAGCCCAATACAAATTTGAAGCACTTGTTGTTGAACCGAAATAATTTTCTAAAACAATGCGTCCATTAACTAAAACTATAAATGCTTTTGTATTTTTGGAGCCTACATAATCTAGTAGTGGCTGCACTGCACTTTGATTCCATCCTAAGCTGGCTGCTGTTTTTGTGTCCCAAGTGGCACTTGCAACTGGAGGAAAATACATTAATTCTGTACCAATTGATGCTGTTGCATCGGCAGGACTTTGAGATTTACTACATCCTAATATCAAAAAAGTTAGTATTAGTGTTACTACAACTGGCTTCATACGTATTGAGATTTTATATAAAATAAGACCTGTTTAAAATAAAAAGGTTTAATCAAAAATACATTTTTTTTTAAATTAATTTAGTTGTACTTTTAATTTTTATTTGCATCTAAAAATAAACATCATGATAAAAAATAGTTATCTACTGTTTTTTCTAACCTATTTACTTATTTCATGTAGTCAAACAGTCACTATTAAAGACGTTGAAAAAATAAATGGCTATTGGGAAATTGAAAAAGTACTATTAGCAGAT
This sequence comes from Flavobacterium sp., assembly GCA_043772535.1. GTDB lineage: Bacteria > Bacteroidota > Bacteroidia > Flavobacteriales > Flavobacteriaceae > Flavobacterium. The sequence continues at coordinate 3,398 of JAYVGC010000126.1, forward strand.
GGTACTAAAAAAGAATATAAAGTAAATGAAACCATTGATTATTTTGAAATAAAATCAAATAAAGGTTTTCGAAAGAAAGTAGTACCACAATTGGATGGTACTTATTTGATTAACAATCAATTTGAAAATATTAATATTATTAAGAACAAATCACTTTTTTATATAAAGTACAACACAAAATACACAAAATTTAAAGAACAAATAATTGAAATTCACGATTCGATTTTAGTCTTAAAAAATGATCAAAATGTTGAATATCATTATAAAAAACCAATACCTTTTTCTGTAAAATAATGGCAAATAAACGAATAAGTAACGAAAACACTATTTCAGAAGTTTTACAACATTTTATTGAAATCAATAAATTAGAAATTGGCTTTGATAAAATTGACGTGGAGCAGGCCTGGAAAAATTTAATGGGCAGCGGGGTAAATGTGTATACGAAAGAAGTAATTTTAAAAGGAAGTACACTGTATGTAAGTCTTTCATCATCGGTACTGCGTGAAGAACTGAGTCACGGTAAATCGAAAATAATAAAAATGATTAACGAAGAATTACGCAAAGAAGTGGTTACCAATTTAATTTTGCGCTAAGAAGGTAATAGTTTACCTAAAGTCAAATTAGGTAAACTCGTACTTCAATATTCGTTTTATCTGAATTTCAAAGATTGTTATTCATCGTACAAAGAAATTTCTCTGTCATAAAAAGCAGTTGCTTGTTCAATCAAACTTTCCATTTCTTGATTTAGTTCTGCTTCGTCAAGATCTTCGGGTTCTTCAATAAACTCAACTTCGTCGTCTTTTAAATTTATTATAAACCGGGGATAATCGAGATGAATGATAAAAATATCATCGGGGAAATCAGTATTGTCGCCGAGCAAAAATTTAGGTAATTCCATGTGTTTTTAAATTATAAATTTTAAAATATTAGTTGTTGGTTTATTATGCTACAACTAGTTTCACCAAAAATAGGATTTTTTAGACAAACTAAAAAATCCTAAATCAAAATTTGTAGCGCACAGATTATTTTTATTTATCAGACAGAATAACAGACCCATTTCCTTTTCCCATAAATATAATTTTGGTATTGGGCGACGCTGCTAATTCTTTCTGAGCCTTTATTTGTTCGTATTGCAATTGTTTATCAGACAATCCAGTAGAAATAATTTTTTGATAATCGGCTATACCTTGTGCTTCAACCCTTTTTCGTTCTGCTTCTTGCTTTTCTTTTTGGAGTACAAATTGCATTTTTTGGGCTTCTTGCTCGGCATTAATTTTACCTTCGATGGTCGTTTTAACTGATTTAGGTAAATCAATATTACGAATCAAAAGTTGTTCTAATACTAAGCCACGTGATTTAAAATCTTTTTCAATAGATTTAAAAATACGTTGTTGAAATTCGTTTCTTTTTGTAGAATAAAGTGCTACCGCATCGTAATAAACAGCGTTATCACGAATGCGAGTTCGTGTAACTGGACGAACTATTTTTTCTGAAAAATCAACTCCAATGGTTTTATAAATTTTAGGAGCATCGGTGGGCAAAATTCGGTATAATACGGTTAAGTCAATTATAACCTCAAGTCCATCGGCAGATAAAACACGAATGGCATCATCTCCTTCTTTGGCACCTTCATCATGTACAGCCGACATGGTATAATTTTGAGTTTGAATGTTCATTTCGGTAATGTCAATAAGCGGATTTACTAAATTTAATCCACTTTCTAAAACTACTGGATCTACGTTACCATACAGCGATTTTACACCCACATTGCCAGCGTTGATTTGTTTAAACATGGCACTCGATATTCCTAAAAGCACTATTACAAAGCCCGAAATTTTAAAAACCTGTGCATATTTAGTTAAAGGCGATAAATTTTTGGTAACCGAAAAGCCAAACAATAGCAATCCGATTCCGAGAAGTATAATAAGTATCATTTTAAAAGGTTTAATTTGTTTCTAATTATACGCTAATATTGGATTAAAAGTTACAATTTTTTGATTTAAAATAAGTCTTTATTATCCGAATTTTGAACTAATTTTTTGGTTAAATAATGAAAACGCAGGTACAACAATATCGAAGCTGCTGTAAGCCCTGCCAAAAGACCAATCCAAACGCCAACCGCCTTTAAATTAGTATACAAACCCAAATAATAGGACAAAGGAAAACCAACTACCCAATAGGATATAAAAGTTAAATACATTGGAATTTTTACGTCTTGCAGACCACGCAAAGCTCCGATAACGACGACTTGAATTCCGTCTGAGATTTGAAAAATTGCCGCCACCAAAACCAACTTTGATGCAATTGCAATTACCTCAGCGTTATCTAAAACTTGTGTTTTATTGTCGATACTTAGAAAAAAAACTGGCAACTGATTGTGAAATAAAACAAACACAATTGCAAATATAATTTCGACTAAAACAACTAAAATAAATACTGACCGAGCAATGATAATCAATCCTTTATAGTCGTTTAAACCACGTTGCGTGCTTACTCGAATCATAGCAACCACATTTAAACCCATGGCCACCATAAATGTTGATGACGCTAAACTTAATGCTATTTGATTAGCGGCTTGACTTGTTTTACCTATCGATCCACAAAGCCAAATTGCAGCGGTAAAAAGCACTACCTCGAACAACATTTGCATGGCTGATGGGAAACCTAAACTAATAATTTTGCCACTAATTTCTTGTTTAATACTTTTAAATGTAAAACCGCTAAAATAAGGTTTTAACTGCTTTCTATTTACCAAAATAAAATGCATAAATACGACCATTGCAATTCGTGAAATTACGGTACCTAAACCCGCGCCTAAAATTCCCATTTTAGGAAAAATCCAAAGTCCATAAATTAAACTATAATTAATAACCACGTGCACTACATTAGCCATAATAATGGCATACATTGAATATTTTGTCATTGATAAACCGTCTGCAAACTGCTTGTAACCTTGATAAATAATTAAAGGTACTAACGAAAATGCAACCCAGTTTAAATAGGGTTTTGCCAACACAATTACATCATTGGGTTGATGCAACAACGTCATTATTGGCTGACATAAGACAACTAATCCAAAAAGCAAAAACCCTAATATAAAGCACAAAAACAATCCATGCTGGAACATCGATTTAATTTTATTATCGTTTTTTTCGGCAGCAGCTTCTGCAACCAAAGGAGTTATTGCAGTCGAAAATCCAATTCCGACAGACATGGCTACAAAAATTAAACTATTACCTAACGATACTGCAGCTAATTCGGTCGAACCCAGTTTTCCAACCATTATATTATCAACAATCATAATAAGGGTATGACCTAACATACCCAGAATTATGGGATATGCTAATTTTAAATTACAAGCAAATTGATTGGTGTATATTTTAAAATTCATGTTTTTTTTTAATTTGCAAATATAATCAGTTGCGGCAATATAGTTCGTTAAAAATAAAACAAAAATTATATAAGAATCTGACAAAAATATGTAATTATTAACGCCACCTGCAAAATTATCTTTGTAGTATAAAAATTTATAAATTAAATAAAATATAATGAATAATATCTTCAAAATTAAGTTGTCTCTTGTACTTGTCGTTGCAGCTGTAACCGCAAACATTTCATTTTCTCAAAACACAAAGTCTAAAAATTTTAACGAAGGATTTCGTTTGGGATTTGGGCTAAATGGTGGGCTACCTACCAATAATGCTTATGATTATTCGTTGGGTGCCGATGCGCGCCTTCAATATGACTTATCGCAAAAAACATCGATTACTTTTACAACTGGTTTCACAAACTTATTTATAGGAAATAACGTGCCCGATATTGGATTTATCCCCGCAAAAGCGGGTTTTAAAGCATTTGTATTACAGGATAGCTTTTATGTTTTGGGCGAAGTGGGTGCAGGTTTTGCAGTTACAAATAGTTATACCGAAACTACTTTTTTATGGGCGCCAGGTATTGGGTATGCGAGCGAAAATTTTGATATAAGCGTTCGTTATGAAGATTATGATAAATTTCATACCAACCAAATTGCATTGCGTTTGGCTTATGGTTTTAAATTATAAAATTTTGTTAAGTTGATTGATTGGTTTTTTGTTAGGTGCAACTGTTTCATAGCAGTTGCACCTTTTTTTATTTTTATTTGATATCTTTTTTTTGTAAATATTATTGCCGCGTTAGGGATTGAAGTGAAAATCCTTTTTTGGCTTTTTCGGCCAAAAAAGATTGTAACGAAAAGCCCGACCTGTCGTTGCGAGGAACGAAGCATACAGGTAACGCCCAAATAAATACTTATAGAACCATTAGTACAATCACAACTATTTTTGAAGCATTGTTTTATACAAATCCATATTTTTTTGCACCTCGACACTCAACTCTGGCATTTTTATATCAGTTAATTTTTGCAATTCTTCCCAAATAATTTTTGCTACAATGTAACGAGCCACTTTTTTATCATCGGCTGGAATTACAAACCATGGTGCAATTTGGGTGCTGGTTTTATTTATGGCTTGCTCGTAACAACTCATATAACTATCCCAACAATCGCGTTCTTTTAAGTCGTTGGATGAAAATTTCCAATTATCATCGCCATTTTCTAATCGGTGCAATAGTCTAATTCGTTGCTCTTCTTTACTCATATTTAAAAAAAATTTCAAAACCACAGTGCCGTTTTGGGTAATGTGTTTTTCAAAATTGCCAATTTGTGTCATTCTATTTTCCCAAAATTCGGGCGTAATAGCGGCAACATTTTCGATATTTGGTAGGTTTTCGTTTAAAATATATTCAGGGTGTACCCTTGTTACCACTACGTTTTCATAATGTGTTCTGTTAAAAACAGCAAACTTGCCTTTTTCGGGCAATGCAATGTAATGCCGCCACAAATAATCGTGTTCTAGTTCGGTCGAATTAGGCGTTTTAAAACTATGCACCACAACACCGCGGGTATTAAACTCTTTAAAAACCTCGCGAATTAAACTGTCTTTCCCGCTAGTATCCATACCTTGTAGGCAAATAAGCACGCCGTATCGGTTGTGCGCATAAATTGTGTCTTGCAAAGCACTCAACTTTTTTTGCGTTTTCAATAATTTCGCTTCTACCTCATTTTTATCCCACTTTAGATCTAATTTTGTGGCGCAATCGCGCAATATTATTGGTTTTATTATCTTAAAATCAGCTACATCTATTGTTTTCATATCCTTTTATTTATATTTGTAAAGTTATTATTTTGAAGCTATTTCCCGCTATCCGTTGCAATCTTTTTTGTTTTTAAAAAGAAAAAACAAAAAAGGATTTTCACTACTATCGGGGCTAAACCACATCAAATTTATGGAGAATTTTCAACTTTCGTTACTTTTCAAAATCATTGGCTTGGGTTCGGCATCGGGTTTAATTTATCAAAACAACAACCTGATTCTCATTGGTGATAATTCGGGTTTTTTATATAATTATAACATTGCTACCAAAAAACTCAGTACCCATGCACTGATAGAAAATGCAATGCCCAACATCGAAAAAAAACGCAAACCCGATTTTGAAGCCATTGCAAAGTACGAAAATTCGATTTACGTTTTTGGATCAGGTTCTACAAAAAACCGCAACGTTATGGTAGAAGTAGACGCCACTAGTAAAAATGTTATAAAAAAACATGATTTATCTTCATTTTATAAGCAATTGCAGCAGTTTGGAACCATAAAACCCGACGATTTTAATATTGAAGGAGCACTTTTTAGCGGAAAAAATTGGTACATCGCCAATCGCGGTAACGGAAAAAAAACAAAAAATACTATTTTTACTAGTGTAGGAAAAAAATTTGATGACAATCTTGAAATAGTAGCACATAAATTTAAACTCCCAAAAATAAATGATGTAAAAACTAGTTTTACAGACTTAATTTTAATAAACAATAAAATTTATTTTTTAGCCGCCGCCGAAGCAACCGATTCTACTTTTTTTGATGGCGAAATTATGGGTACGATTATTGGTAGTATCGATATTGCTACAATGACTATCGATTTTACAAAGCAAATTTCTACCAATCAAAAATTTGAAGGCATTACCTTATTTAAAAAAAGTGGAAATGAAATTTCATTTTTACTTTGCGAAGACAACGACTCCCCTATTTTAGAATCCAATATTTACAAATTAAAACTAATTTTATGAATCCAATTTTAAATAACAATCTATTTCTGATAAAAGAAAAAATCGGAATATTCAAAGCATCAAATAATTACGATGTTTTTGACCCTGAAAACAACAAAAATATCTTAATTTATCGTGAACCCCATTTAGGTGTTTTTACAAAAATATTTCGCTTTACCGATTACAAACGCATGACTCCTTTTAACGTAATTATAACAACTCCCGAAGGCAAACCAGTAGTTTCTGTAAAACGTGGATTTACAATTTTTAGATCTGATGTTGCAGTTTTTGATGAAAACAACGTATTAATTGGAACTTTTAAACAAAAGTTTTTATCGTTTGGAGGTAAATTCCAAATTTTTGATACCAACGAAAAGCACCTTTGTACGTTGCAAGGAAAATGGACAGGTTGGGATTTTAAATTTAGTAAAGACGATAAAGAAATGGCACATGTGAGTAAAAAATGGGCTGGTTTAGGAAAAGAATTTTTCACGTCGGCCGATAATTATATACTTCAAATAAACCAAAATGTGCCCGAAAACGACAAAATTAGACAACTAATTTTTGCAGCGGTCATGTGTATAGACATGGTTTTAAAAGAATAAAATTGCATTTATGCAGTTAAACAAATCTTTGTAGCAGTTTTAAAAAGCAAATTGTTACGGTGCTTACTAAAAAAGTAACAGCAGCATAATATGTAATTGAACTTATTTAATAGTAACCTGCTTGTTCGCAAAATACTAGTTTTAAAAATCATTACGTCAATTCGTACTTTCGGTTTATTTTTGGCTAAATTTTAAACGGATTAAATCCAGTAATGGCAGTATAAAACAAACCTTGGTCGTAGGCTTGGGTTTCATAAATTACTTTTTAATTTTTGTTGATGATTTCCAAACCTTTAGAAAATTAAATATGGTTGCTAATTACTTCTCTAATCTCTTCTTTTATTTTGTCATTTTTTAAAAATTCCAAATCAAGAGGGGTTGCAGTTTCAAATATTTCAAAATAATCATTCCCATTGTAGAAATAAAAATTACCTTTTTGATTAGATAAAATTATATTTATATTTCCTTGTTTTTCATCATAAATAATTAATGATTTACCAACGAACAGATATTTATATAATTTACTTCTTAATTCGATGTACTGTTTTTTATGTTTTACATTTTCACTAGTTTCATTATCATTTTGTAGTAAATAATCATATAATCGTGCTATTTTAGGTTCTAAATTATCATATACAACTTTGTAATCTTGCTTAATTTGCATTAATGGAGAAACTTCATCAATTTCATTTTTCTTAATTTGAGTTGTATCAACAAGTATTTTTATAATTTCTAGTTGATTTTTAATCACTAATTTCTCTTTCACGTCTGATAATACATGGTCACTTTTATTCGTTACAGGGCTAATTATTTTAGTTTTTTTAATTTTTAACTTTTCTATATTTTCATCTTCATTTAAAAATAATAATCCAATAATGAATGCAATTAAGATGGCTATCAAAATTATTATGATTTGCTTTTTATCAATTTTAGAAATAGGTCGTTCTTCAACCAATTCCGAATCCCATTGCCTAAATTTTTCTCGCAAATCTTCACGACCTTTTTTTTTGGTTGCATTTTCAAAATCAGCATCAGAAATTTCAAAAGTTAGTCTTTCATAAGAATTTGGTAAATCGGCTTTGATGAGTTTGCGTTCGACACTTTTAACGGCTTGTTGCAAGTTTTTAAAAAAAGAAACTTCTTTGGAAAAGGTTTCGTTATCGGATTGCAGCAAAAAGTCGGTAGCTTCTGAAGTTTCACCCAAAACGTAATTTTCGGACAATGCTTTTATAAATGTTTCAAAAACACGCGGTAATTTAGAAATTATTTTTTCAGGATTATCTAATTCCAAACTATAAATAGCGGCATAAACTGGCTTGGCGTCTTGCTCAAAACGCAATACATCGTTAGTAATATTGGTCCAAAAATTAGCATTAGTTTTTTGAATTTTAAACTTTGAATCTTTCTCTAGTTCGGGAAGGATAATATTTTGAATTATTTCTATTGACTTCTCCATTTTTACTTATGTAATTCGTTAAAAGTCATTAATCGCAATTTTTCTTGACAATTTGATTTTTGTTTTTTAGATGTTTTGTCATTAGAATAATTCATAATTGATGCAATTTCGTTGTGAGATTTATTTTGATACCAAAATAATATAAGTATTTCATAACATCGCTCGCCAGAGGTTTTCATATTTTCGAGAGCTTTTTCTAAAGCTAAAAATTGTGCTTCTTTGGGATTTTCTATGTCGTCAAAACAATCTGTAATTTGATTATTCTTATCAGATGCTTGCCCGTCCGAATCTCCATCGTCAAAGGCAACATTTCGTTTGTCGTTTTTAAATTTGTTTAACAATTGAAATCGACAAACTGAATTTATATATACTTGTATTGACGCCGTTAAAACAAAATCGCCTTTCAAAATTTTTTCGTATAAAACCAAAATACTATCGTGAAAAATATCGTCCAACTCATACTCTTTCAACTTGTTACTAGTCATTTTTCGTAAAAACGCAATGCTGTATTGCTTGCATCGTTTATAAACTTCGCCCAAATAGTCTTGATTTTCTTTAATTAAAACAACTAGTTCTTGGTCGGATAGTTGGCTGTATTGGGTCGCTTTACTCATTGTTTTGTGCTGTTTATAAGAACGCACAAGATAATTATTTTTTTAACAAGTTGGTTTAATAATTCAGAAAGCACACTAAAATTAAATGATAAAAACACCAATCTGTTTGTTTTAGGAAATAGATTGGTGTTTTTTAGTTAATTATTTGACGTAGGTCTTGTTTCCATTGCTATTTATGTAATATTGTCTACCTCGAGAGCCTGTGCACATGGTATTACTTGAACTGTAACTTGGCGTCGTTGAGTAAGTTTGCGTTGAATAAGTTGGTGCTGTGCAGGTGTACGTTGGCGTCGCATAGCTTGACGAATAAGAGCTTCTTGTAGTTTTGTAACCATCTCTGGGTTGTGTTCCTGCTCTTCCAGTATAAGGATTGGTGTTGCCAATGGTGCTATAATTATCATCGCGAGTAGCGTTTGGATAAGTACGCTGATGGGGTTGTACATAAGTGCCATTGCTTCTGTAATAACCGCGAACTGATACTTGTGCAAACGACACAACTGAAAAGAATAAAAATGCGACAAGGAATAAGAAATTCTTCATTATAAGTAAATTTTAAATTGTTAATGATTATTTGTTTATACTTAATTAATACAGAAACAATAAAAAGGTAACCCACTATTTTTTATAATTTTTAAAATAATATATAAAATACTAATTCTCAATTATTTAAAATATTATTTTTAATAAATACTATTATTTTTAATTATTTCATACCAAAAAAGACCCTCATTGCTGACGACCTTTTCAAAAAAAACAAATAAATCTAAAACAAGTTTCAGAAATTTTATTTATCCAATTTAGGACTGGATAATGTTATTAAAACACCAATTAAAGGAGTAAGAAACAAACAAGCGACCATTGACCACAGATAACCGATTTTTCTTTTTTCGCCTACGTACATTGGGATAATCCAAAGCGAAAATAGCAGATTGAGAAGAATTCCGAATACCATAATTTTACATATTAAGTTAGTTATTAAATTTTTGTTTTCTGTCTTTCTGATAATCCTGTTTGGTTCTGCAATAAAGCAAATAACCCAAACCTCCATAAAGAAACAAGCAAAATATGCCTATAAAAGGATCGATAGAAAACGCAGTGGGCGTAGTTAAAACCATAAAAAGACAAAAAGCATTCATTCCAAAGTTTACTCCGTAACGTGCACCAATTTTTACTTCATCAACAACACGTAAAATAAAATCATCTATGTGCATCGAACTATATTCTGTTGCCTTTTCGCGACCATATTGTTGCCAATTTTGTTCTGTTTTAGTTTGTGTATCGTTAGTTGCATTTTTTAAAAATGCTTTAAATAAAGCATCGTATTCTTTTCTGCTACCTGAATTTCGCAAAACTTCGTATGCCTATGTTATTTCGATAAACATTTGAGCTGCATTCTCTGTAGTGTTTTTATCTGGATGATACTTTAGTGCTAGCATTCTGTATGCTTTTTTAATAGTTATTAAATCCGCAATCTTTTCGATTTCAAGGGTTTTATAATAGTTTTTTTTGATTGTCCGTTTTTAGTCATAATCCTGTAATGCCTGCTATTACTAGCCTATCGAATAATTTCTCCTCAAAATAGCGTCTATTAAGCTTGTAAACGAACTCGTTTAGGTATAATTGGAGGTATTTCCCTTTAATTTTGTGGAAATTACCTAAGAAATTTCTTTTAGCATTACTAATTGCAATATGTACCCACCTTAAAGTTTCTGTTGTTGTTTCTTTATTCGACTTTTCTGTAATATGAATCTCTACATAATCTGCAATATCTATGTATGATGTGCTTTTGTCTGAAAAGAGAATACTTTTTTCAGAAATAGATTCCTGAATTGTTTGATTTATCTGCTGTGATGTATGATCTGTCAGGACTTTTGCTTTAAAATATCTGCAATGATTTGATCTTTCTCCCGTTTCAATATCTTCTAAAACGGTTGACTCTGCCATAATTGCGACGTTAGATTTTCCAACAGCACCACGCCCACGAATTCCTTTTTCTTGTTCAATTTCAGAAGATTCAATTGTAAAGTATCCTTCATCAAATTCAATCATTCCTTCTAAAGTATATCGAGCATCTCTATTGCCCATTGCTTTTCGCAACTTATGAACCATAGACCAAACCGGTTCGTAACGTTTTAATCCCAGCTGCTTTTGGATTTCCTTACTTGAAAATCCTTTTTTAGTTGCCGTTAAAAGGAACATCGTTTTGTACCAAATCAAAAATGATAAATTAGAACTTTGCATTATCGTTCCGCTACGCAACGAAATTCTGCTTCTGCATTTTTTACATTCATAACTCCATCTGCTTTTTATCCAGAAATGCTCTTTGCTTCCACATTTACATTGAACTCCGATTTTATCTCTTTCTTCTTTAAAATGAAGTCTACAAGACTCTTCACTCCCAAAATTCGCCGTAAAATTGAATAGGTTCATCGCTTTTATTATCAAATATAAGCATTTTTATTTAATTATGGATAATTACGGACAATCAATAGTTTTTCATATTTTTTGCTTATTTGAGTTAATTTTTGTCATCAACAACTTTTGATTCATTTTTTTCTTCCATATAACCTTCATAAATGAGTACATCTGAATTTTCAGCTATTATGGTTATCGTAAAGTAGACACCATCAGGAGTTAATACTTTTGAAAGTTCTACATTGGCGGTTCCTATTATTTTATCATAACTATTTGCATAGTCCCATTTATAGTTGAAAGTGTCTGTTTGATAATTCTCATCAGTCTCTTCAATCGTTTTTTTTACTATCGAATATATCGACCCTGAACTTTGTGAGTTTGATGCTTGCCAAAAATTAGCCATACATAAATTATTAGTTTCTACAATGCGATAAATAACTAAATAAGCCTTTTCGTTAATCAATCTTGGTGTAATATCATCGCCATTTACTGTTCCATTTGTTATAATGAATTTCGCAAACGTTTCTTGATGATTTTCGTTTTCTTGAGCTTGTAGCTTAGAATTTAAGTTAGTGCAAATAAGTACTAATAATATTATGAAATGTTTCATAGTAATTGAGTTTAAAAGTTACTGTTGTTTGAAAAAATAAATTGAATTTGCTATTGAATTTGTTGTAATAGCATTGAACTCATTTCTGTTTTAGAACTATTCAAAATAAAATTTGACTTTGATATTCCTGACTGCGTTAACCAATTTTTCCAGAAATAAGTAATTTTTTCGGTTTGTAAAATATCGTTTGCTTTTTTGCCCGATATACCTGCAATAATCCATTTGGTTTGTTTCTCTAATTTTATGGGCAACAATCCAAATTTCTTTTCGGTAGCAATTTTTAACCAATCTGAACCAGTCAATTCATTCAAAAAACGAGTGCTTGTATATTTATTTTCGTGTTTAATAACGTGTGCTTGACTTTCAAAATCAAAATAACCATCAGTAAGAACCAAAACAGTATTGTTGTAATCAGGTTTACTCAATCCCATGCCGCTGTCGTGCAAATAGGCCCAAATATCAACTCCAAAATAAGCAGTAGATTTTTTATCAAACAAAGCCTCTTTTTTAAGCATTGCAAGGATCTTTGGCAAAGATTGTGATAAGGCTAACAATGCTTTATTTTTGTCTTTAACGTCTGTTTCATCCAAATTAAGTTGCAATAAATCTTCATAATGTTCTATATTTAATGGACTATTTTTTTGAGGAATAATTTTTATAGAAAAGCGATTTTTAGATGTTAAAACTAAATTTCTACGTGCGTTTTTCGCAAATGATGCAAAATACTTTTCTATCAAATAAAAATCTTTATCTAGTTGTTCAAAAGCAAGAATACGGTCGCTTAAATCAATAATTACAGTATAGTTGGATGGTTTTTGTTCTTTTTTTGTTTCATCATTTCCACAAGCAGTGAATAATATAGTTGTGCTTAAAAGCAAGGTTAAAATATATTTTAAATTTTTCATTGTTAAATTTTTTAGAAGTTTAAATCTTTAGTTTAGTATTGCTGTTTGATTAAATTGAGATTCCATAAAATCATTGAAAATAGTTTCACATTTTACTTTTTCTAAATTCAAATCGCTAGTTCCGTGCAAAAATTGTCTCCAACCCATGTAAAAACTGGTTAAATTTTGTGAAAGAGCATCAGGATTTAACATTCTGTTTTCTAAATTTTTTCGCAATTGCTCCAGTTGTGAAAAGATTGTATTAATTTGGGTTTCTAATGCAATAATTCTGATTTCAATGATTTTTAATTCTTCACGCAATGCTTTTATTTCTGCTTTGAGTCCTTTGATTAGTAATGCCGCTTTTACATCACCCGTTTTCTTATTCTTTTCTTTTAACATCATTTCAAAAGCATAACCCCAAACCAAATAGGCGCAAAATCCAAAAATCAAAACCATATAAAAATTGATACTGGTATAAAAGTGCCAGTTTGAATCTGCAATTCCAGCCATTTCCTTTAGATTATGAATACCCAAATCAATTTTATAAGCCATTAGCGAATCAATAATAAAAGAAAATAAAAGAGCAAATAAAATTTTTAGTGTTTTATATTTTCCCTCGCTGACATTATGTGGAATTGAGCCTATAACAAAAAATATAAATGCCCCTGAATACGTTATAAATAAATTTTTTGACAATGTAAATATTCCTGTTATATCAAAAATACTTTCCATACTTAATGCGATATCGCTTCCACCATTTTTTAAAATGTCTATTGGATTCCTGAAAAAGCAAGAATAAATAGCCGAGGAGTAAAAAAATAATAAATAAAAAGATAGTACTAACATAAATCCAAGCCACATATAATATTTTTCGGGTTGATAGCCTGTTTGAACTTTACTATCAGCCAAATCGATTATAGTTTGTAGAATTTCATCGTTCAAATCCTTAATTTTTAATTCAATTGATGGTTTTGTAATTTCGACAGCAGTTCTTTTTTCGCCTGTTAGTTGTTCTTTTTCAGCTTCTTTTGTTGTAATTTTATTTTGAATTTGTTGCTTCAAAAGAATTTGTTCATTCTCGTTAAAAGAATCATCAACCAAGTGCCCATCAGAAATCCATTTTAGATATGTTTTCAATGATAGGTGTTCGCCACGGTTTAATCCCGCTTTTTCAAAAGCATATTCTCCGAAGCTTTTTACTTTTTCTGCTTTTTTTGAGGTTAATGTGTCAATTTGTACTTGAACATTGTCATTTGCAGTCACATCTGCACCGATTTGATTGTTTGTAGATTCCATGTTATTTGTTTTTTATTATTTATACTGAAAAAACAAAAAGGTAACCATGAGCTACACATTATTTTTAAACATTTATTTTATATCGCTGTTATACTGAACGTTATATAAAAAAAGAGCACTTGCTGACGTATTTTTTTTGATTTTTTTTGATTTTTTCTCAAAATAGGTGCAAGGTTTATGATTACCTTATAGGAATTACACGACAGTAAAAATACTGTTGCCACGATGTTCCGCCTTAGCAATCAGATGTAACAATTTGTAGAACGCTATCGCAAAACAGTTGTGCTTCTATCACCAAAAAAAGAAAAAACACCGCTAGTAATATCGATTGATAATGGTTTACAAATTATGTTACCGTTATTTGCATAAGAACAAATTGAAGCTATAAATACGTTAGTTTTTTAAAAAAAGTTAACGACCAACTTGCAACAAATTGAGCAAGGATTAATTAATACGTTAATAAATTGCATTAAAGCTATCAAAGACTAGACAAAACAATTAAATATCATGCTGCACAAATTGAAGAAAAGAAAATTTTTATAAAGATTACCTATACCCTGAGATGATTAAAAAATAAATAGAAAGCAAAATATCTTTGCTTTTTTTCTAGAATAAAATAAGGATTAGAAATTGGTTTACTATTATATAAGAGCATTTTCGGGTCGCACGGTGGCTACTTAACCTATACAAATGATACGTAAAAATAAGCATTTGTAATTGATATGATAAAATAATAGTGGTTTAATTAAATAAAAAAACTCTCCAAAAAATTGAAGAGTTTTGTGGGCGATGAGGGGTTCGAACCCCCGACCCCCTCGGTGTAAACGAGGTGCTCTGAACCAGCTGAGCTAATCGCCCTAAAAATAGTAGTACAATGTAGGTTTCAAGATTTGAAACCTTGTGGGCGATGAGGGGTTCGAACCCCCGACCCCCTCGGTGTAAACGAGGTGCTCTGAACCAGCTGAGCTAATCGCCCCTAACTATTTATTAAGAATGCAAATATATATTAATTTTTTAAAAACACAAGCAAATTTTTAAAATAATAATTAAATTTAAATAACTTCGGCTACCACAAAATTACTGCCTCCAATAAAAATAAAGTCGTTAAAATTAGAATTTAACAAAGCGGTTTTGTAAGCATTTGATACTGAATTATATGAAAGTCCTTTTAAACCAAATTTGAAAGCTTCCGTTTGTAAAACAACTTCGTCTAGCCCTCTG
>JAYVGC010000127.1:0-18594 GCA_043772535.1 Flavobacterium sp.
TTTTGTTGTCCTTGCGATCCAAACTTTTTGATAGAAAACCCATCAATTTGAAATAATAAATCGTCTTTATGAATTCCGACCGTTGTGTATTGTAATGCCCTATCTTTTATTAAATTATCTTTTAAAAGTTGCATCGTATTTTTTTCAAAAAGTTGACTTTCGTAAATTAAATGAACATTTTCAGCAACACCTGCAATTTGTAAATGATGTTTATTAAATATTGGCAAAAAATCGGCTATAAAAATTTTCCGCTTTTCAAAAATTAGTTCGCCCAGCTGCTGCAATTGTAAATCATAAATAGACAAGTTATCATCATCAAAAACATGATTTAAAGCAAAATATTTAAGCAATGCGTTGCGCTGAACAATAACTTTTTGGTACAAAATTAAATGTTGTAAATAAATAGAATCGAGCTGAGAAATTACGGTATCCAGAAACTTTCGACGCGTTTCGCTACCGTCGGTAATCAAATCATTATCGGCTGGTGAAATAATTACTAGTGGAATAAAACCTATATGTTCTGAAAACTTATCATAGTTTTTTCCGTTGCGTTTTAATATTTTTTTACTGCCTTTTTTAACGCTGCAAACAATTTGCTCAATGCGTTTGCTTTTTTCAAATTCACCATCAATAATAAAAAACTCCTCACCATGTTTAATATTTTGAATGGCAACAGGATTAAAATAGCTTTTTCCGTTTGCAAGTTGATAAATTGCATCTAAAACATTAGTTTTTCCGATACCATTTTTACCTACAAAACAATTGATTTTGACATCAAAGTCAAAACTAGCTTCAGCGAAGTTTTTATAATTAAAGAGTGCTATTTTTTTTAAATACATCGATTTTTTATTCAAAAAAAGCACGTTTTTAGTACAATTTTTAAATATGCGTGCAATTTATTGAAAATTATCGACAAAAATGGGTTATAAATTGGAATTTAATTTTATTTTTGCACGCATTAAATAAATTTTTGAAATGGCTACATATAATAAACGAGGATACAGAACTCCAAAAGAAAAAGAAGAAGTAGAAAAATCAGACGCTACCTTTCTAGATGAAGCTCCAAATGTGGACGAAAAAGACAGTACAACAGCTGGCGTTTTTAATTCGTTAGATGAAACGGCTTCAAAAACGGAAGATTGGGTTTTACGTAACCAAAAATATATATTAGGTGTGCTGGGTGTTGCAGCAGTTTTGACAGTTGGATATTTATTATTTCAACGTTTTGTAGCAGAACCAAAGCAAGTAACTGCAACAGAGGACATGTTTGTTGCTCAAAAAAACTTTCAACTAGCAGTTGATGCAACCGCTTTAAAAGTTCAAGACTCATTATTTTCATTAGTCCTTAAAGGCTCTGAGGGAAAACAAGGAATGCCTGCAATTGCCGATCAATTTTCAGGAACTGATTCCGGAAATCTTGCAAATTATTACGCCGGAATTGCTTCACTCAATTTAAAGAAATATGATGATGCCATTAAATATTTAGAAAAATTTTCATCAAATGATGCCATCGTTGGTTCATTAGCAAGTGGGGCAATAGGTGATGCTTGGGCACAAAAAAAGGATGCCAGCAAAGCATTAGAATTTTATATTAAGGCCGCAAACCAAACCACAAATGAGTTAACAACGCCAAGGTTTTTATATAAAGCTGGTCAAACGGCATTTTCATTAGGAAATAAAACAGATGCCCTAAAATATTTTACTGAAATTAAAGAAAAGTACGAAACAGCACCAGAAGCGCAAAATATCGATGCTTTAATTGGAATGGCGCAATAAATAATAACAATTTTTTTGACAATGTTCGTTTTCATTCTACTTGAACAGCATAAATTATGGCAACAGCTAATAAAAATTTGTCGAATTACGATAAAAACAAAATCCCACATGCGAACAATTTTCGGTTTGGGATTGTTGTTTCAGAGTGGAACGAACACATAACCGAAGGGCTTTATAATGGAGCATTAGCAGCACTTTTAGATTGTGGTGCATTACCAGAAAATATTATTAGATGGAATGTACCAGGAAGTTTTGAATTAATATATGGTGCAAAAAAACTGATAGAAACCCAGAACGTAACATCCGTAATTACGATTGGCAGTGTCATTAAAGGCGAGACACAACATTTTGATTTTGTGTGCGAGGGCGTTACCCAGGGTATAAAAGATTTGAATGTAAAATTTGATGTGCCCGTGATATTTTGCGTGCTGACCGATAATAATGAACAGCAATCTATTGACCGCAGTGGCGGCGTTCATGGAAACAAGGGTACCGAAGCGGCAATTGCAGCAATAAAAATGGCAGAATTAAAACGAATTGCCAGTCACAAGGCTACTTAAGTATACTAGGATATAAATTAAATACAAAACACTAAAAAAAGTAAACCTGTTTTTTCTAAAAGCAGGTTTTATTTATTTTTAGCAACACATTAACTTTATAAAACAATAGTTTTTACTTAAATTTGTGTTCTAATCAATACGTAGTTTTTAAATTAAAATACCAAATTTTAGATTGTATATGTCAAGTATCATTCAATTACTTCCCGATCACGTTGCCAACCAAATTGCTGCTGGCGAAGTAGTGCAGCGTCCTGCGTCGGTAGTAAAAGAATTGCTTGAAAACGCCGTTGATGCCGGAGCAACTGATATAAAATTAATTATTAAAGACGCCGGAAAAGCATTGGTGCAAGTTATTGATAATGGCGTAGGAATGAGTATTACCGATTCGCGCTTGTGTTTTGAGCGCCATGCCACTTCCAAGATAAGAGTTGCTGAAGATTTGTTTACGTTACATACAAAAGGATTTCGTGGTGAAGCATTGGCATCGATTGCAGCAATAGCACATGTAGAAATGAAAACCAAGCAAGATCAAGAGGAGTTAGGAACCCAAATTGTAATTGAAGGTAGTAAATTTGTGTTACAAGAGCCAGCTGTTTTACCAAAAGGCACCTCGTTTTCTGTTAAAAATTTATTTTTTAATATCCCGGCGCGACGAAATTTTTTAAAATCAGAAACAGTTGAAATGCGTCATGTTATAGACGAATTCCAACGAGTGGCATTAGCTCATCCTAGTATTTATTTTACGATGTATCACAACGGTAATGAACATTTTAACCTTCCAAGTTCAAATTTACGACAGCGTATTGTGGCACTATTTTCGGGCAAGACTAATGAAAAATTAGTACCGTTGCAAGAGGAAATGGAAATGGTGAAAATAAGCGGTTTTATTGGTAAACCCGAATTTTCTAAACGAAATCGTACGGAACAATTTTTTTTTGTTAACAACCGCTTCATAAAAAGTGGTTATTTGCACCATGCTGTTTTATCGGCGTATGATGGTTTGCTAAAAGATGGAGCACAGCCAAGTTATTTTATTTACCTCGAAGTACCACCAAATACGATTGACATCAATATTCATCCAACAAAAACAGAAATTAAATTTGATGACGAACACGCTTTATATGCCATTTTACGCAGCACAATTAAACATAGTTTAGGTCAGTTTAATGTAGCACCAATTTTAGATTTTGACCGTGATGCCAATTTAGATACCCCTTACTCTTATCAAAATAAAAGTGGCAATTTACCGACTATTGAAGTGGATCGAACTTTTAATCCATTTACAGATGAAAAGCAAAATAATTATTCTGTAAATTATAGTTCATTTAAAAAGCCAGAGCTCACGCCAAATTGGGAAAGTTTATACGTTGGATTAAAAAATGAATCAGCAGATATACCCTTTAATTCATTAGAAAACGAAGTAGTTACATCGTCTTTATTTGATGAAAAAGAAGAACATCCTACTGTTAATAGAACGTACCAAATTCATAAAAAATACATCGTAAGTCCAATAAAATCAGGTATGGTAATTATTGATCAGCAAAGGGCGCACCAGCGTGTTTTATATGAAAAGTTTTTAAGAAACATGACAGTAAAACAAGCATCAAGCCAACAATTATTGTTTCCTATTCAGCTATATTTTTCAGTAAATGATTTAGTTATAATTAAAGAATTGCAACAATCGCTTGAAAACACAGGTTTTGTTTTTGAAATGATTTCGAACGAATTTATACAAATTTCGGGCATACCCGTAAACACAACAGAAAGTGAAATTAGTCAAGTTTTAGAGCAATTAGTGGCCGATTTACAAGACGGAATTCCAGACACAAGTTTCAGCCAAAATGATACAATAGCGAAATCGATGGCTAAAAGTTTAGCAGTAAAAACAGGAACTTATTTAACCGAATCAGCGCAAGAACATTTGGTAAATAATTTATTCGCTTGTAAAGATCCTAATGTGTCGCCAGCACAAAAACCAACTTTCATAACGATGAGGGTAGCAGATATTGATAAAAAATTTTAATTGATGATGGATAGAATAACGCCAGTAGTAAAGCAGCTTTTGATAGTAAACATTTTGTTTTTTATCGGCTCAGAATTCGTAAATGCAAAATTAGGCGCCGGTATTGCCAATGATTTATTTGCAATGCATTATTTAGAAAGTGATAAATTCGAATGGTGGCAACCTCTTACACACATGTTTATGCATGGCGGTGTAGGTCATATTTTTTTTAATATGTTTGCCTTGTACTCCTTTGGGTCTACTTTAGAACATTTTTGGGGCGGGAAACGTTTTTTATTTTTTTATATTTCATGCGGTCTTGGTGCGGTTTTAGTACAATCGACAGTAAATTATTTTCAATTGCAACAAACCTTAGCCGATGCAGCTAATTTAAATTTATCGAAAGATACTTTACATCAAATTTTAAATATTAATTTTGTAGAAGGTACACAAATAATTCCAAATTTGTTTAAAGATAACCTACAAGCGATACTAGAAAAAACCAATCAATGGAACAGTGTTACTCAAACAAATTACAATTCACTGTTTAATGGCGCAATTGAAATATATAGCAGTATGTTGGGTGCATCTGGCGCAGTTTATGGCTTGTTAATCGCTTTTGCCTTTATGTTTCCACAGGCACAATTAGGTTTAATGTTTATTCCTGTTCCAATTCCTGCTAAATATTTTGTTCCTGGAATTGTAGCAATCGATGTGTTTTTAGGATTAAAAGGCGATTCACTATTTGGAAGTGGCGGTACAGGAGTAGCGCATTTCGCCCATGTTGGGGGAGCTGTATTTGGCTTTTTAATTATGTGGAGTTGGCGAAACAATAAATTTAATCATAACCGATGGAACTAATTTATAAGAAAAAGTACTTGGTTACATATCAAAAACATTAAAATGACTATCCTCAACGATTTAAAAATGCAATTTAAAATAGGCGATGTAACAACAAAACTGCTGTTTTGGAATGTTGGATTGTTTGCAATTCCGCTGTTATTTTTTAGTTTTTTACGACTATTTAAAATAGAAATTGACTATTTAAACTTTGTAAGTTTATCAACAGTACCTTCAGCATTATTATGGAAACCATGGTCAATTATTTCTTATGCATTTTTTCATAACGACATTTTTCATATTTTATTTAATATGCTAATGCTTAACTTTGCGGGAAAATTATTTACCACATTTTTTACACAAAAGCAATTATTAAGTTTGTACTTCGTAAGTGCTATTTTTGGAGCACTTGTATATATTGTCAGTTATATGGTTTTTCCAGCATTAGTAAATCAAACGGTTTCAATGGTTGGTGCTTCGGGTGCAATAATGGCAATATTAGTAGCAACAGCAGCTTATCAACCCACAATGGAAGTGCGGTTACTTTTAATCGGAAATATAAAATTGGTTTATTTGGTTCTATTTTTATTAATTATTGATTTAATTCAACTACCAATGAACAATACAGGAGGTCATTTGGCTCATTTGGCAGGTGCACTTTTCGGATTTTTTTACGTACAACAAATTCAAAATGGAACTGATATTACAAATTGGTTCAGCGCTTGTATCACTTTTTTTGTTACATTAATCAATCCAACAAAAACAACGCCATTTAGATCTGTGCATGTAAATCCTAAAAAACCCGCACAAAAAACCGCAAGTAAAATTATTACCAAAGATAAAACGCAACAGCAAATAGATTTAATTTTAGATAAAATAAGTAAATCGGGTTATGATAGTTTAGACCTATCAGAAAAAGAATTTTTATTTAAAATGGGGTCTAATTAATTCTAAAATAAATGAAGAAACTTTCACTATTTAATAAAATTGTTTTCTTATTGAATATAGTACTTGCTGTAGTGACTTTTCTTGCTTATATTTTACCTTTTTTGGCACCTACTTTTTTTCCGTTTCTATCAGTATTAACTTTAATATTACCTTTATTTTTAGTTTTAAATGGATTATTTTTTTTATACTGGTTAATTCAATTTAAACGCCAAATGCTATTTTCGGGAGTAGTTTTAATTTTAGGAATAACTTTTATCACCAAGTTTTATAAGTTTTCCTCGATTGATTTACCCCGTAAAGAACAAGATTTTGTGATAATGAGCTATAATGTTCGGCTTTTTAATTTATTTAATTGGATACCAAACACAAATGTGACCGAAGATATTAAAAAATTTATCAACCAACAAAATCCAGATATTTTGTGCATTCAAGAATATTCGGAAAATGCCAATTTGAATTTGCGCGTTTATAAGCACAAATACATATACATGCAAGGAAGACTAATAAAATCTGGTCAAGCTATTTTTTCTAAATACAAAATAATTAATAGTGGTAATTTAGAGTTTCCAAATTCTGACGGATCTGTTATTTTTGCAGATATCTTAAAAGAAAAAGATACGTTACGGGTTTATAATATGCATTTACAGTCGGTAAAAATTACCCCTGATGTAAATGAAATTCAAGAAAATGTCGAGTTCATAAATCAAAACAAATCAAAGCATATTTTTAAAAGAATTAGCCTTGCTTTCAAAAAGCAACAACTACAATCTGAAATTATAAAAAATCATAAAGCAACTTGTTTTTACCCTATTTTAGTTTGTGGAGATATGAATAACAGTGCCTTTTCGTACGTGTACCGTAATGTAAAAGGCAATCTAAATGACAGTTTTGAAGAAGCAGGTAAAGGCTTTGGAGAAACTTATAATTTTAAATATTATCCATCACGAATAGATTATATTTTAGCTGATAAATCGATAAAAGTGAAAAGTTTTATAAACTATTCTAAATTTAAAAATTCAGATCATTATCCTATCGTTGCACGGTTATCCTTAAAATAAATGCAAAAAAAACCCGAAATCATTTCGAGTTTTTTATTTAATAATTCGAAATTACTGCTCATCACGACCATTTTATAATAGCGCTTGCCCAAGTAAAACCAGATCCAAATGCAGCCAAAACAACTGTATCGCCTGACTTAATTTTTCCTTGTTCCCACGCTTCAGTTAGTGCAATTGGAATTGAAGCGGCGGTTGTATTGCCGTATTTTTGAATATTATTAAAAACCTGATCATCTGATAATTTAAATTTTTGTTGTATAAACTGCGAAATCCTCAAATTGGCCTGATGTGGCACTAACATGTCTATGTCAGAAACTTGTAAATTATTAGCATTCAAACCTTCCAAAATAACTTCACTAAAGCGCACAACGGCATTTTTAAACACAAATTGACCATTCATATACGGAAAAAAGCTCTCATCATTTGGGTCATTATCAGCAAGAATATCAGTAATCCACCGCTTTCCCATTCCGGGTGCAATGACCGCAAGTTCCTCGGCATGCTGCCCCTCAGAATGTAAATGAGTAGATAAGATTCCTTTTGTAAGGTCTTCTTCGCGTGATAGTACGGCTGCCCCTGCTCCATCACCAAAAATTACTGAAACGCTGCGTCCCCGACTAGTCATGTCTAGCCCCGTAGAATGAACCTCAGATCCAATTACTAAAATATTTTTGTACATTCCGGTTTTAATATATTGATCGGCAACAGAAAGAGCATATAAAAAACCTGAACATTGATTACGCACATCAAGAGCTCCAACGGTGCGCAAACCTAAATCGCGTTGTACCAAAACTCCTGGTCCTGGAAAATAATAATCGGGGCTTAACGTAGCAAAAACTACAAAATCAATATCCTCTTTAGTAACTCCTGAACGTTTTATGGCAATTTCCGCAGCCTTAACTCCCATTGATGTGGTCGTATCTTCGCCTCTAATAATATGACGACGCTCTTGAATTCCGGTTCGCTCGATAATCCACTCGTCATTTGTATCTATTATTTTAGATAAATCATTGTTAGTAACCACATTTTCAGGAACATAATAACCAAGTCCTGATATTTTTGAATGATACATATTTAGTATATTGATATAATTGCACAACAAATTTAAGAATCTTTTAAAAATATAGCCCTATTTTTACAAAAAATATTTTTAAAGCGTATTTTATAAAATTTTAAAATAATATTGTTTACTAAAAAAAACAAAAAATGGACTATTTATTAATTGGTTTAGCTGCATTAATTGGCTCGGCACTAACTTTGTTCTCAGGGTTTGGTTTAGGTACTATTTTACTGCCAGTTTTTGGATTGTTTTTCCCAATCGAAGTAGCTATAATAATGACGTCCATTGTGCATTTTTCAAATAACGTATTAAAAGTAATTTTATTTGGAAAAAATGCCTCAAAAAAAATTATTCTGTATTTCGGAATCCCTGGTATATTTTTTGCTTTTATTGGCGCTTATTGTTTAAAATTATTATCAAAATTACATCCTTTTTATACTTATAATTTATTTAAACATCCTATTGAAGTTGGTTTTTTAAAATTAACTATCGGTATCTTACTCATTATATTTTCATTAATAGAATACATTCCCAAATTTAAAAACATCGAATTTGATAAAAAATATTTACCTTTAGGTGGTGTTTTGAGTGGCTTTTTTGGTGGATTATCAGGACACCAAGGTGCACTACGAAGTGCTTTTTTAATAAAAATTGGCTTATCAAAGGAAGTATTTATCGCAACAGGTGTGGTAATTGCTTGCTTAGTTGACTTGTCGAGATTAAGTATTTATATACCTAACATTATTGTTTCACAAGCCAATTTGAATTTTAAATTACTATTTGTTGCAACAA
The DNA here is from genome assembly GCA_043772535.1 of Flavobacterium sp. Taxonomy (GTDB): domain Bacteria; phylum Bacteroidota; class Bacteroidia; order Flavobacteriales; family Flavobacteriaceae; genus Flavobacterium. The sequence continues at coordinate 9,037 of JAYVGC010000127.1, forward strand.
TTTGCGCTTTTATCGGCGTGTATGTTGGAAACAAAATACTTCAAAAAACTACTATAAAAATTGTTCAAAAAACGGTTGCTATTTTATTATTAAGTTATGGAATTCTTTTAGTGTTTGGTATCTTATAGTAGCAAAAATAAGTTATGGTAAAATGATTTTCTTTTTTTAAATATGTATTTTTACAATTCAAATTAACTACTTAAACACTTTTATAAATGAAATTTAAATTAATTATACTCTTATTTTTAGGATTTGCTGCCTTCTCGCAAGAAAATAGTACTTTTCAACAGCCCTCTGCCTCTATTTTAGCTTTAGCCGATTTTCAGCGAGCACCAACAGTAAGTATGGATTCAAAAAAAGAGTACATGCTTTTATCATATAGAAATACCTATAAAACTTTAGATGATTTAAACCAAGATGAAATGCGATTGGGGGGCTTACGGATAAATCCTACCACTAATATTTCGAGCAGCGTTACATATATTAATAATTTAAAAATACGAAAAATTAGTGATCTAAATGAAATTCAAGTTTTAGGTTTGCCTGAAAATGCGAAAATTACTTTTGTAAGTTGGTCTCCAAACGAAAAAAGAATTGCATTTACAAATACATCCAGTTCGGGAAATTCGCTCTGGTATATTGACGTAGTTACCGCAACTGCAACAAAAATAACCAATTACAATTTAAACGCCAACCTAGGTAGCCCTTACAGTTGGATTAACGATAATGAAACACTTTTGATAAAAGTGCTACCTCAAAACCGCACTGCATTAATTGATGTTAAAAAAGAAGTGCCAAAAGGCCCAACAATATCCATAAGTGACGGTTCAAAATCGCAAAATAGAACCTACCCCGATTTACTAAAAAATAAAATTGATGAAGCAAATTTTGAAAATTTGGTGACATCAGAACTATATAAAGTAACCCTATCAGGACAAAGCACACTATTTAAAAAAGCGGCAATGTATATTGGAGAAGTTTTTTCTCCAGACGGAAAATATATAATGATATCAACACTTCAAAAACCATTTTCTTACCTTGTTCCGCTAAACAGATTTCCGTCAAGTTCCGTTGTTTACGATGCCTCGGGAAATGAAATTAAGATGGTAAATGAAGTTGGGCTATCCGAAATTATGCCAAAAGGATTTTCATCAGTACGAAAAGGAAAAAGAAATATGACCTGGCGCAACGACAAACCTGCTACATTAAGTTATGTTATTGCTTTAGACGAAGGCGATCAAGCCAACAAAGTGGATTTTAGGGATGAATTGTTTTTATGGACAGCTCCTTTTATAGCAGATGCAACTTCAATGATGAAAACCCATCAACGTTTTAGTGGCATTATTTGGGGAAATGATAGTGTTGCAATGGTTACAGATGATTGGTATGATACCCGAAACACCAAAACCTATTTAGTAAATCCATCAAAACCAACCCAAACGCCACAAATTATTTCAGATCGAAATTCGCAAGATATTTACTCCAACCCAGGAACATTTGAAACTAAAAAAAATGATTATCATAAATATGTTTTGGCAATCAACAACGATGTCGCTTATTTAATCGGAGACGGATTTACAAAAAACGGTCAATTTCCATTTATTGACCACTATAATTTAAGAACTTTAAAATCAAAACGAATTTATACAAGCATAATTAAAGACAAAAGGGAAGATTTAATATCTATTGAAGATTTTAAAAAAGGCACTGTACTGGTATTAATTCAATCAAAAAACGACTATCCAAACTATTACTTTAGAAATATTACAAACAATAAACTTATTCAAATAACACAATTTAAAAATCCGTTTGAAAGCATAAAAGACGTTTCTAAAGAAGTAATTAAATACAAAAGAAAAGACGGAGTAGATTTATCAGGTACATTATATTTACCTGCAAATTATGACAAAATTAAAAAAGAAAAATTACCATTATTAATTTGGGCTTATCCAGCAGAATTTAAAGATAAAAATTCAGCAGGGCAAAATGACAAAAATCCCAATGAATTCACATTTCCTAGCTACGGATCTTTTATTTACTATGTTACCAAAGGCTATGCCGTTTTAGACGATGCTTCGTTTCCAATAATTGGTGAAGGTAAAACAGAACCAAACGATACTTTTATTACACAATTAGTTGATGATGCCGAGGCTGCAATAAAGGCTGTAAATGATTTAGGGTATATAAATCCTGCAAAAGTAGGGGTTGGAGGTCACTCGTACGGGGCTTTTATGACCGCAAATTTACTCACCCATTCTAAACTTTTTGCATGTGGCATTGCCCGCAGTGGCGCCTATAATAGAACGCTAACCCCTTTTGGATTTCAAAGCGAACAACGAAATTATTGGGACGTTCCTACCATTTACAATGACATGTCCCCGTTTATGAACGCCGATAAAATGAAAACACCTTTACTTTTAGTTCATGGCGACGCCGATAACAATCCTGGTACTTTTACCTTACAATCCGAACGTTATTTTCAGGCTTTAAAAGGTTTAGGAGCACCGGTACGATTGGTGTTATTGCCAAAAGAATCGCATGGATACGCAGCAAAACAAACTATATTTCATTTGCTTTGGGAACAAGAACAATTTTTAAATAACTATTTGAAATAACAAAAATATAACTTCAAAAGCTTCGAAACTCTCTAATTAATTTTGAAGCTTTTTTGATAAAAAAACAACCGTACCATTATCAATATTATGTTCGTTTTGAAAAAATAAACTGCCTTTTTCATAACTGCATTCTACTAAATAATGACTCCCTCTAAAAAAAGTGTGAATCACCTGCACTTTCAACTTAGAAAAACGTGTTATGCGCAATTGGTGTGCATATAGCAACACAATGTCAGCTGCACCAAAATTGTCAAAATAAGCCGATTCAATTTCGTTAACATCGCCAAATAGCGAAGCTACATATTTATTCTTTGGAAAATTATAAACTGCACTTGTTGCGTTATGTGCCACAATTTCACCCTCTTTCAGCACAATTGTTTCATCTGCAAACGATAATACATCGGTACTGTCATGCGTGGCAATTAAAGTTGTAATTTTATTTCGCTTTACAAAAGCAAACAACCGTCGCCGTAACGAATTTTTTCTAAAATTATCAATATGACTAAAGGGCTCATCGAGCAATAAAATTTGTGGTTTAAGTGCCAATGCTTTAGCTAATGCAATACGCTGTAGCTGTCCACCACTTAAATATTTAGTTTGCACATTTATATAATCAACCATTTCAACCACCTCAAGAAGCTCTTTAATGCGATGTTGCTTTTTATCTGTACTCGTATTTGACAAGTGTTTTCCAACATTCTCGGCAACCGATACATAAGGCATTAAATCAAAATCTTGCGCTAAATATTTCATCTGATTCATGCCTGGTACTAGGTGTTTTTTTGGACCAAAAACTTCTGTATCGTTCCAAAAAATGTGTCCTTTATCTAAATCGTACAAGCCATAAATTAATTTCAACAAAGTACTTTTACCGCAACCACTTTCGCCAATCACTGCTAAAATTTGCCCTTTATTAAGTTTAAAATTTACATCATTTAATGTAATTTTATCAAAGTACGAAAAAGATATACCTCTAATATCTAGCATGTATTTGTTTTTTTTGTAAAAATAACTTTTTTTAACCAAAAAAGGGCGACCTCTTTAAATATAAAGTTGTCGCCCTTAACAATCTAATCTAAAAACAAAAAACTATCTTGTATATTTTTCAAAAGTTTTAGTTGTAACGCGCGCTTTCAAGTCATGTAATAAATTATACAATCCAAAAAATGTTCGGTTTATGTATAAAAAATGTTTAGAACCTCTATTGCCATTCATTTTTCGTAATTGCGTATCTTTAGTTAATTTTTCGCCCATTGTAGCAATATTACCAAAAAAAACAGTATCACTAAAATCAAAAAAATCGCCATGAAAAGGCAGTGTAAATAAACTTAGCAATTCATGAAACATTGTAGTAAAATAGTCAATCTCTTCTTTTGAATCATCTAATCGCAAAATTTCTAATTCGTATAATTTTTCGTTAAACAATACTGGGTTATCAATAACAGCAGGCGAAGCCAACTCAAAATACGGAACATAAAATTCAAGTGGAACTTTTTTAATACACCCAAAATCTATCGCAACTAAATTTTCGTTTTTATCTATTAAAAAATTTCCTGGATGCGGATCGGCATGTACCTCGCGCAAATGATGCATTTGAAACATATAAAAATCCCATAATGCCTGCCCTATTTTATCACCTTTTACTTCATCACTATTATCCTTTGCAAACTCCGATAAATGCTTGCCTTCAATCCATTCCATTGTTAAAATTTTATCGCACGAAAACTCAGAATAATAACGCGGAAATCGCAAATTTTCAATCGCAGCACATTTTTCAGAAATAAATACACTCTGCTGTAATTCAAGCACATAATTCGTCTCTTCATACAATTTATCCTCTACTTCCTTAAAATATTTTTCTTTATCTTTACCTTTTAAATTGAACATTCGTGTAGCAATCGGCTTAACCATTGTCAAATCAGACGATATACTTTCGGCAACACCAGGATACTGTATTTTAACAGCCAAGCTCAAACCATTTTTTGTAGCTTTGTGCACCTGACCAATGCTTGCTGCATTAATTGCATCGGGCGAAAACGTATCAAATAACTCATCAGGAAACTGATTAAAATATTTTTTAAATGTTTTTCGTACCAATGGTGCCGATAATGGTGGTACAGAAAATTGGGACAAAGAAAATTTATCTACATATTGTTGTGGCATAATACTTTTGTCCATACTCAGCATTTGCGCTACTTTTAAAGCAGATCCTTTTAAATTTTTTAAACCATCATAAATATCCTCCGCATTATTTTCATTCAGTTTATCTTTATTTAATGACGGATTTACCATTTTTTCGCCATAATACGCAATGTAATTTCCGCCTATTTTTATTCCAGTTTTAACCATCTGGCTGGCTCTATCTATTTTTGAAGTCGGAATTTTATCGATTGTTTTCATCTTTTGATGATTGTTTTAATTAAAAAAATTGGGGCGTGTTCGTAAAAAACGAACCGGGCTATACGCTACAATCTTTTTGTTTTAGAAAAAAAACAAAAAGGATTTTCGCTTCTATCCCTCACGCAATGCTAACACGATTACTATTTATGGTACATTACCTGTTTTCTTTCCATAAAAATTTACCAAGATCAAATAAACTTTCCAACGGTTTAGTATCAAGTAAATCAACCACCGTGTTGACCGATTTTTCGATTAAAACGTCTGTTTTTTCAAAACCTCTCGACTCGTCGTTCTTCCAAAATTTTAGCAAAAGTAAAAACTGAACCCAAGCACCTTCCTCGAAAATAGGTTTTGTAATTCTTGAAATACGCTCGCTTTTATCAGAAATAGTTCCGTCAATAATTTTTTCGATAAAATCTTTAAAAGTAGTTCTAAAATGTTTAAACGATTTTAAACTTTTCATTTCGTCTTTATTTTGATCTAGCGAAAACAAAACGTAACTTCTATTTAAAGTTAAAATTTCGAACAAAGTAAAATACAACGTCAGTAATTTATTTTTTTCAGTATAACCAGCAAAATCATCCGATTTATCGCAAGTAGCAATAGCATTTTCTAAAAACTTCAGCCAAATTTGTTTTTTAACACCATCTAACGAGCCATAAAATGAATAAAAATCGGTTTCTGAAATTTTATTATTTTTGCAAAATAAAAAAACATTCCTAGGCTCCTCGTTGTGCTCTAGAGCATATTCCATGTACTTGGTCATAATCAAAGTATCATCAATTACCATTTTTTTTGCGGGGACTTTTTTAGTGGCTTCCATAATTTTAATTTTATGTGGTAAAGTTACTTATTGTTTAACCAACTGCAAAATAAAGTAAACAAAATATTGTGTTAAAGATTGTTCATTTAAAATGAAACAAAAAAAACGACCTTATATAAAGTCGCTTTTAATTTATAGAAATTTAATATTTTAGTTACCAGCCTCTTTTTTGGCTTCGTTTACCATTTTTGGATTGGCAGTAATGGCAAATTCAACTCTTCGGTTTAACGATTTTCCTTCAGCCGTATCATTAGTAGCAATTGGATCGGCAATACCTAAACCAGTAGTTGTAAAACGATTGGTGCTCAAGCCTTTCGCAGCCAAATAACTTTTTACAGAAGCCGCACGTTGTTCTGATAGTGTTTGATTAAAATCGATACTGCCTGAACTATCAGTATAACCATAAATTACAATATCAGTATCGGCATATTCTTTAAAAACGGGTACTAATCGTTCTAAATTTGCTTTTGCCGTAGGCGTTAAAGTTGACTTACTAGTATCAAAACGCACCGAATTTTCGCCCAAAGTTAATTTAATCCCCTCGCCCACTCGCTCTACCTGAGCGCCTGGTAAAGCAGTTTGAATTTGACGTGCTTGTTTGTCCATTCTATTACCAATTACACCTCCGGCAACGCCACCAATAACGCCACCAAGCACGGCACCTAATGCCCCATTGCCCCCTTTTCCAATATTATTTCCAAGAACGGCTCCTAAAATTGACCCAGCTGCAACCCCAATTCCTGCGCCTCGTTGTGTATTATTGGTGTTTTTAATTGCGTCACAGCTTACTAGTAATGAACCAAATGTTATAAATACTGCTAAACTTAAAAGTGTTATTTTTTTCATTTTATCTTTATTTTTTAAAATTAAATTCTGTTAAAACTGTAGGTTACATCCACAATTTTTCCGCCAACATCCATTTTGTCAACGAGCTGAAACGACGATTCGGTCTGATTCATTACTTTTAAAACATATCCAGTAGTTACTTTTTTTGCTTTTTGATTGTCAATAATTTTCATAACAAACGCACCATCTTTGTTAATAAACCAAGTAATTGGCGAGGAAAAAGCGGTACAAGCGGCACTGTTTAAAGCCATGTTACCTTTATTATTATTTGAAACGAATTTCCAGTTGCTGCCTATTAAACATTTAGAATCGGCTAAATCAAACGAAGTAGCTTTAAAATATTCTGAGCCAGGATACGTTACTGATACAATAGTCCAATTTCCTTTAAGAGCTACTTCTGATTTATGATCAAGTTTGCCGTTAGTTGCAGTTGGAACTTTACATGAAAATAATGCTAAACCGCATAAGATGAGAACAATAATTTTTTTCATAATTTATTTTTGAATTAACAATTAACAATTGCAAAGATAGTATTTATACCTATTATATGTTTCATTTTAAATTAAAAAAGTTACATAGTTTATTTGTATAAATTACAAATGTGTGGATTGAAAAAGCTATAAATGAAATAATGTGGTAGACAATTATAATTAATTTCTACTGTTTTTTTTATCAAAAAAACAGGTTTATACACAAGTAACTAAAATAATCAAGTTCTAAAACCTTACTCACCACGTTTTTGCAGTACAATTTTATAACCGCCAACAGTTAGGGTTTCGTTGCAGCTGTAAGCCGACCAATGAATCCCGCGTTGAACGGAACCGATTACACTTCAGGCAACTCTTATGGAGTTTTCGTAAAGAGGAAAGAGAGAATAGCATGAGGATTTAGAGTCCTCTCTTTTTAAAGTAGTTTCAGTTTGGTTTTTGGAGTGTTTTCCTTCACATTGGGGCTTAAATACCCTTACCCATAATTTAATTTTTACAGGAACTTAAATTTTGGCTACCGCCAAAATATCAAGATGGTGGCCCGCGTTGGTCAAAAACTGCTATTCGGTGCAAATTGCCTGTTTTGCAACACAAACATTTTGGTGTAAAAAGTTTTTTTTGTGTTTTTTCTAAAATTTATATCTCTATTTTTTCTTGCAAAAGCTTGAGCTCTTGAGGGTATAGAATAGATTTTGTGAAAAAATAAATCGGTTTGTATCAAAACAGTCCATATGGTAATGTGAAATGATTTACATTCTTGATTTCCTTAAAAAAAGAATAAAAAACGTGAAAAATATCGAATCCAATGAGTACCTGCGAGCCAGCAGTAATTTGAGTTTTCATGTTATAAAAATTAGGCAGACAGCTTATAAACTGTACTGCAGTTAGTAAATAACGATTTTTTTGAAGCTCAAATTTACTGCTTTTACATAGATGCTTGCAAAAATTGGGGTTTGGGTGTTTGTTTATTTTGTTTGTTCATTATCTAAAGTTTTAGGTTTATTAATTGTGTTTTGTGTTGGTTCGCCCCAACTGCAGCCAAGCCACGAGACGTTGGCAGAAATGCCCGAAAACCGCCTAAAAAAATAAATATGAATTAAAATATAATTTCTAAATACATAGAAATTAAGGACTTGGATTTTCAGATTAATCTAACTTTTGAATTTGTAATGACCGTAGTTGGGATAATGACATTAGTTTCAATGATTTCGATTTTTGAACAATTTAATTTAATAACTATGCAAAATGTAAAAACGTTAATAATGCAAATTCTAATGGGATTATTTATAAGTGTAAGTTGTGGAGTAACCTTCGTGGAGCGAATGGCTTTTCAAACTCCTAACTACAATGTCATTAAATCAAAAGAAGAAATTAATCTGCCAAGATTGAAGGTTAAGGGAGGTTCGAATCCTCCCTGCTCCACCAAAATTTATAATTTCCAATCATATTTAAAACTTTATTTGTAATTTTGTTTCTATGAAACAAAGAATTTACATAGATACATCAGTTGTTGGAGGATATTTCGACGAAGAATTTAAAGAAGCAACGCAAAGTTTTTTCAAAAGATTTGAAAACAACGAAATAATATTTGTTGTTTCAGATTTGCTTGATGTTGAACTAATAAAAGCACCTAAAAATGTAAAAGAATTACTTCATAAATATTCTGCTGACAAATTTGAAAGAATAGAATTAACCGAAGACGCTGTTAAACTTGCAAACACATATATAGAAGAAAAGGTTGTTGGAAAAACTTCACTTGAAGATTGTAGACATATCGCTATGGCAACAATAAATAAAGTTGATGTTTTAGCAAGTTGGAATTTTAAACATATTGTGAACTTAGACAGAATAAAAGGTTATAATTCAGTAAATTTAAGATTAGGTTATCAAATGATAGAAATCAGAAGTCCAAAAGATTTAATAAATTATGAAAATGGAAACGACTAAAAAAACAGAAAAAAAATTTGATGCAGTAAAAATGATGCGTGAAATTAGAGACAAAGTAAGTTCTGAAACTCAAAATATGAGTTTTGAAGAATTGAAAGCGTATTTAAAAAATCAAATTGCTGAAAGTAAATTAAAACCAATCGGACAATAGGCACTATCCGCCAACAGCTGTTCCTATGTAAAGCAATTAAAGTTATCAACAACTTTTAATTTGGGCGATATGTAGTTTTTTTTTGAGTATAAAATGCCGTTCCAACGGCTTGTTGAAAAAGTTGGCAACAACTTTTTGTCTGCCGTTAGGCACAAGACAGAAAAAGTTGTTCTAACTTTTTCAATAATGCCACCCTTTATTTTTGACTCTTTTATATCATTTTTATTGTTTTTAATATCTTAATGCTCAGGCTCCTATTTGTGGTCTAAATAATTAGCCACCAGCACC
>JAYVGC010000128.1:0-2829 GCA_043772535.1 Flavobacterium sp.
CTGTGTACATAAGGGTTGATTTTGAAATGATTATGTTTTGCAACACAAATTTCGTCAACCCTTTTTTAATTACCAAATAAGTTTAAACCACTTCACTATTTTTGAATTTTAATTAACCTTCTAAAAACCAAAAACATGGCATCAGTATCAGAAACAGGGCACGCAAAAAACGTTGCAAATCTTCAAGATTTAATTTCATTCGTAACAGGTTACGGAGCAACCTACAACCCAACTAAAAACGCTTTGAAGTTGCCACAACTTATCGCATTACACACATCTTCACAAACAAGTTTAGCCGATGTTATTACCAAAAACACAGCATATAATAATAAAGTAAACGAAAGAGTAAACGCTTTCAGCGGTTTAAAAATTCTTTCAACTCGTTTAGTGAACGCATTAGAAACTACAGATGCGACAGCACAAGTCATAAAAGATGCAAAAGGATTTAATCGCAAGTTACAAGGCAAAAGAGTATCAACGTCTACAATACCAATAGACCCAAACACACCAGCACCAGCAACCATTTCTACAAGTCAGCAATCGTATGACCAACAAATACAACATTTGGCAAGTCTAACATCTGTTTTAATTTCAGAGCCAAGTTATGCACCAAACGAAACCGCTATAGCAACTGCAACGCTTACAGCATTGCAAGCCAATTTAACCGCTAAAAATAACGAAGTAGCAACAACATACACAAACATAAGCAATTCAAGAATTGCAAGAAACAACACATTATATGCAGACAGCACAGAATTAGTTGAAATAGCAACCGAAGTAAAGAAATACATCAAATCACTTTTCGGAGCATCAAGTCCAGAATTTGCACAAGTAAAAGGAATAGAATTTAAGAAAGCCAAAAAATAACATAACCTAAAACAGAAAAGTACAACCCACTTTTAAGATTATGCAAACTGCAAAAAGAAATATACTAAACGCAGAAAGGATTGTTTGCTTCGCAAACAAACTTATTGCTATCGCAATAAGATTTATCTTCTTTGCGTTTAGAATTATTCAATCCGCAGAAAGAAATATAGCTTACGTATTTAGAAATATAGCTTCCGCTAATAGAATAATATCCACCGCCAAATGGAACAGAAAAAAAGGGCATCATATAACAGCGGTTTCCCAAAATGTGGGCTTTAGTGCTTTCTTAATGTTGGTTTTGTACTTGCAAAGTTTAGTCTTAAACCGAAAGTTAAGGCTTACTTAATCCCACACTTCGGGAAGCCACGAGACGTTGGCAGACATTAAAAAAAAAAGAAAACAATAAAAAAGAAAAAAATGAAAAGAATTTTATCATTAGTATTAGTTTTAATTTCTGTAAATCTAAATTCACAAACAATTATTTCAGATAATAGTTTTGGAACAAACGGATTTGCAGTATTAAGTGGAGATACAGTAGGTGGACCGGTTAGAACCTTAATTCAACCAGACGGAAAAATATTGGTAACAAATACAAGAGTTATAGCGGGTAATAATTGGGAAAATTTTATTTGTAGATATAATTATAATGGACAAATAGATACAAGTTTCGGGACAAATGGTTTTTTTATCTTATCATATTTAACAGGAATTGACGATAATGGTGCAGAACTAAAATTATTGGCTAACGGTAAAATTTTATTGATATCTAATGTTAGTGGAACTAAAGTTGCAAAACTAAATATTAATGGAACTTTAGATACAAGTTTTGGCATAAATGGTGTCGTAAGTTTGAGTCCATTTAATTTGGGCGACTTTGAATCTAAAAATGTTATCTTAAATTCAAGCGAAGATTTAATTTTATTTGGTTTTAACTCAAGTTTAACTCCAACATTAATAAAATTGAAAACTACAGATGGTTCAAAAGATGCAACTTTCGGAACAAATGGAGAAGTAACTTTAAACATAACCAATATAAGAGAACTTGTTGACATAATAAATGGAAAGTATTATTTTAGAACTTTTGACGAATCAGTAAATACATCTAATTTAATTCGATTAACAAGTACTTTTAATTTAGATGGTACATTTAGCACTTTTGGCATTGTAACTATATATACTTCAATGACTTCTCAAGATGATAACTCAAATGTTATAATTGATAATTTAGAAAATATTTATGTTCTTGTACAACAACGAAATACAAATATTATTAGTTTCAAAAAATATAATTCAAGTGGAGTTGTGATAAACTCATTTAATAGTAATGTTGGTTCAAGTATTGGAATTAACGACATTGTGAGGTCAATGATTATTAACAATAACAAACTAATATTAACTGGTGCAAAAGTGATAACAACTCCAAACTCATTTATTGCAAGGTATAACAGCGATGGTACAATTGACAACACATTTAATAATAACGGATTTTATATAGAAAGCGGAAATACTTGGCAAGAATTCAATGATAATATCGCAATAAATTCAGATAATTCAATAATTACAACAGGAAGATATATAAACGGAACATATAACAAAATGTTCATATCAAAATATGTAACTGGAAATTTATCTCTAAATAATTTTGAAAGAACAAAAATAAATTTTGTAAATCCTATTCAAAACGAATTAGAAATAAACTCAACTGAAAAAATTAATTTAATTGAGTTATACAACATTGAAGGAAAGTTAATTTCTAAAACATTCAATAATAAATTGGAAACATTTGAATTAAAGAATGGATTATATTTTGCAAAAATATTCTTTGAAAATGGTAAAAATCAAACTGAAAAAGTAATAAAAAATTAACGAACGCACAACAGCGGTTCCTATGTAAAGCAATTAAAGTTTTCAACAACTTTTAATTTGGGCGATATGTAGTTTTTTTTTCGAGTATAAAATGCC
>JAYVGC010000129.1:0-6804 GCA_043772535.1 Flavobacterium sp.
TTCTGCAAAAAAAGGTATCGAAACTGTTGCAGACAAAGCACATGATATTGCGGAAGAAGCCATTAACCAGGCAAAAGAGGCTGCTGTTCCATTAATAGACAAAGTTGAGGAATATGCAGAAATAGCGAAAGAAAAAGTTGGGACGTATGTGCCAGGAGCTGAAGAAGTCATAGAAAAAACAATGGAAACAGCAAAAGAAAAATTTGCTGAGTTTACAAATCAAGCAGAGCAATTGACTAATGACGCTATTGAAACGGTTAAAGAAAAAATTCACAATTTTACCGCAGACGAAACGGATAAATCCCCAGATATCGAAAAATAAATTTTTAAAACACTATTCTTAAATAACGTGCATTCCTACATCGGAATGCACTTTCATTTTATCATTTACTATTAATTATATTTTGAAAAGCGAAATAAGCCCGTTTAGATGCAATTTCTTCTGCTTTCTTTTTAGATGTAGCTCTTGATTTAGCTACAACTTTATTTTCAATACTTAATTTCACACCAAAATAACGTTGATTGCCAATGCCATTATCATCATAAACTTCAAAATTGAACTGCTTTTTTTCTTTTTGACACCACTCAATAACTAAACTTTTATAACTGATTACTTTTCCTTCTAATCGTTCAATATCAACATATGGATTAATTACTCGTTTATAAATAAATTTTTCGCATCCTTCAAAACCTTGGTCTAAAAAAATGGCACCAACTAAGGCTTCAAATATGTTGCCGTGTATATTATCGCCAAAATTTTGACTTGTTACTTTACTTTCAACTAAGTCAACTAGTTTTAATTCTTTTCCTAGTTCGTTTAAATGCTCTCGGCTTACAATTTTTGACCTCATTTTTGTTAGATAGCCCTCATCGCCTGCGGGCACTTTTTTGTATAAAAACGAAGCGATTATCGCACTCAGCATTGCGTCTCCTAAAAACTCTAGTCGTTCATAATTCATTGCTAAGCCATCAACATCTGTTTTATTTGACGATCTGTGCGTAAAGGCTTTTCTATAAAATTGAATGTTTACCGGTCGAAAACCCACAATTTGCTGAATTGTATCAAAAAAAATCCCGCCTTCAAGAGGACGGGACTTTCGCGAAAATATTTTTTTAATAATGCTCATACCGGCGATTATAATTCATATTTTTTTACCAATACGCAAGCATTGTGCCCGCCAAATCCAAAAGTATTACTCATTAATACCTTTACATCTCTTTTTTGTGCTTTATTAAAAGTAAAGTTTAATTTTGAATCAATGCTGTCGTCATCCGTAAAATGATTTATAGTTGGAGGAATAATGCCATGTTTAAGTGCTAATATACATGAAATGGTTTCTACTGCGCCAGCTGCCCCAAGCAAATGCCCAGTCATTGATTTTGTAGAATTCAAATTCATTGTATATGCATGCGCACCAAAAACATGTTCTATTGCTTTACTTTCCGCTATATCACCTAGTGGCGTTGATGTACCGTGCATGTTTACACCATCAACATCAGTAGGTTTTAACCCAGCATCACGAAGACAGTTAAGCATTACATTTTTTGCTCCTAATCCGTCAGGATGCGGTGCCGTTATATGGTATGCGTCAGCTGACATGCCACCGCCTCCAATTTCACAATAAATCGTTGCTCCACGGGCAATTGCATGATCCAATTCCTCTAAAATTAATGCCCCTGCTCCTTCGCCCAATACAAAACCATCACGGTCTTTATCCATAGGTCTTGAAGCGGTTTTAGGGTCTTCGTTTCGAGTGGATAGCGCATGCATGGCATTAAAACCGCCCATTCCTGCATACGTTACTGCAGCTTCGGAGCCACCAGTTATTATTACATCAGCTTGCCCTAACCGAATATAGTTAAATGCATCAATCATTGCATTTGTTGAAGATGCACATGCAGATACTGTTGTAAAGTTTGGACCACGAAAACCGTATTTTATAGAAATATTGCCACCTGCTATATCCGCGATCATTTTCGGAATAAAATGCGGATTAAATTTCGGAACTCCATTTCCTTTACTAAAATCGGTCACTTCACTTTGAAAAGTTTCAATACCACCTATACCCGAACCCCAAATTACACCTGCTCGATCTTTATCTAAGGTGTCAAAATTAAAATTAGCATCTTTAATTGCTTCATCGGCAGTAACCATTGCATATTGCGAATAGCGATCCATTTTTCTGGCTTCTTTACGATCTAAAAAGTCTTCAATATTAAAGTTTTTTAGCTCGCATGCAAATTGAGTTTTAAAAAGAGTAGCGTCAAAATAAGTAATTGGGGCAGCACCGCTTATGCCATTAACTAGCGCGTTCCAAAAATCTGCAACGTTATTCCCTATCGGAGTTAAAGCCCCTAATCCGGTAACTACAACGCGTTTTAAAATCATACTTATATATTTTATGTTTATTAAAACAGAAATACCCGTGCTTCTTTAATGTAATTTTTACTCAAGAGACAAGGGTAATTCAATGGTTTATGACTGAAATTCAATCAGAATTAGTTTAAACTTTTAAATAAAAAAAATCCGTACGCAAATGTTGCCTACGGATTTTAGATTTTATTATTTTTTAGCCTCTTCAATATATGAAATAGCTTGACCAACAGTGGCAATGTTTTCTGCTTGATCATCTGGAATTTGAATATCAAATTCTTTTTCAAATTCCATAATCAACTCTACAGTATCTAATGAATCTGCTCCTAAATCGTTTGTAAAGCTAGCTTCTAAAACCACTTCGTTTTCGTCAACGCCTAATTTGTCTACGATAATCGCTTTAACTCTTGATGCAATGTCTGACATAATTTCTAATTTTAATTTTAATTTGTTTGCAAAAATAAATAAATTTATTTTAAAACAACACTTTTTTGTTAGTAAATAGATGTACGAAATTATAAAAAAAAAATCATAAACAATTCAATTAGATTATTATTTGTCAATAATTATTCTTTTTTTTGCATAATTGTTCTAACAACTATGAAAAATATTGTGATTTTTGCATCCGGATCTGGCAGTAACGCTGAGAAAATTATAGATTATTTTAGCACTAATAAACACGCTAGGGTGCGTTGCATTTTGACTAATAATGCTACTGCAAAAGTTATTGCTGTTGCAAAAAAAAATAAAATTCCAACAAAACTGTTTGATAAATTTGAGCTTGAAGACGGTCATGTTCTTAAATATCTTGTTGATTTAAAGCCAGATATAATAGTATTAGCAGGGTTTTTGTTACAATTTCCGCAATCGATACTACAAATTTTCGAAAACAAAGTGATTAATATTCACCCAGCGCTATTGCCTAAATATGGCGGAAAAGGAATGTACGGAATTAATGTCCATAAAGCCATATTTAATAACAGCGAAAGTGATTCTGGTATTACTATTCACTTTGTAACTGAACATTACGACGAAGGAGCATTTATTTTTCAAAAGACAATTTCAATTTCTGATTGCGAAACACCTGAAGAAATAGCAAAAAAAATCTTACAATTAGAACATTTATATTATTCTGAACAAATAGAGAAATTATTAACTAGTATATAATAAACCCAAATGTATCAAGTTCAAATTTATACTGATGGTGCAGCAAAAGGAAATCCAGGAAACGGTGGCTACGGAATTGTAATGGAGCTTGTTGGAACAACTCATAAAAAAGAATATTATGAAGGTTTTAGGCATACTACAAATAATCGAATGGAACTTTTGGCAGTAATTGTAGCACTAGAAAAATTAAAAAATAAAAAAATGACCGTTATCGTAATTTCCGATTCAAAATACGTAATTGATGCAGTCGTAAAAAGATGGGTTTTCGGCTGGGAAAAAAAAGGATTTGTAGGTAAAAAAAACCCAGATTTATGGCAGCGATTTTTGCAAATTTACAGAAAGCATCAGGTTGATTTTAAATGGGTTAAAGGCCACAATAATCACCCTCAAAATGAGCGCTGCGATGCATTAGCAGTTATGGCAGCAAGCCAAAAAATACTTTCAATCGATTTTTTTTACGAACAAGAAAGCAATAAATTGCTATAATTAATAATCAAATCGTAATTGTACTGCAATTGTTTTCTTGATTTCGGTATTTAAATTATGTAGCGAAATACCCAACAATCTAACTGAATCTTTCATTTTTTCTTGATACAATAATTCTTTGGCGGTTTCAAAAATAAGTCCTTTGTCAGCAATAAAATAAGGCAGTGTTTTGCTACGAGTTTGCGTTGTAAAATCGCTAAATTTGATTTTTAGTGTTACTGTTTTTCCAGATATTTTATATTTTTTTATTCTATTTTCTAGTTCGGCAGCTATTTGCTGAAGCTTTTGCGACATGAAAACCTCCGACGTTAAATTTTTATTAAAAGTATGTTCCGCAGCAACTGATTTTGAAACGCGGTTCGGTTTGACTTCGCTTGTATGAATTCCACGCACAATATTATAGTAATGAATTCCACTTTTACCAAAATTACGCTCTAAAAATTCGCTTGTTTTTTGCTTTAAATCAAACCCAGTAAAAATACCGTTTTGATACATTTTTTCTTTGGTTACTTTTCCGATGCCGTAAAATTTTTTTATTTCCAAATTTTCTAAAAATAATAAAACATCATCAGGTGCTACGGTCATCTGTCCGTTAGGTTTGTTATAATCAGAAGCTATCTTCGCTATAAATTTATTTACCGAAATCCCTGCTGATGCCGTAAGTCCAACTTCGTCAAAAATGCGTTGCCGTATTTCTTTTGCTATTAAACTAGCGCTTGGGTTTCCTTTTCTATTATGAGTTACATCTAAATACGCTTCATCTAAAGATAATGGTTCGACCAAATCTGTATATTCTAAAAATATAGCACGAATTTTCGCAGAAATTTCCTTATAGCGCTCAAATCTAGGAGCTACAAAAATTAAATCAGGACAATTTCGTGCGGCTTGCTTTCCACTC
The DNA here is from genome assembly GCA_043772535.1 of Flavobacterium sp. Lineage (GTDB taxonomy): Bacteria > Bacteroidota > Bacteroidia > Flavobacteriales > Flavobacteriaceae > Flavobacterium. Next base: position 4,926 of record JAYVGC010000129.1, read on the forward strand.
ATCGCACTACGCACGCCAAATTTACGAGCTTCATAACTTGCCGCAGCAACTACACCACTATTTTCATTACCCCCTACCGCTAAAGGTTTACCCATTAAAATTGGGTTGTCCATTTGTTCTACCGATGCATAAAAGGCGTCCATGTCAACATGAATTATTTTACGATATACTGGTGAAGGTTTCATTACGTAAATTTAGTACTATTTTTAAGCAATCAAAATCGCATTTCTTTTTTCGAGATAAATCAAACCTAAATAATCAGCTGTTGATAAAATAACTGATAAGTAACGCAAAAAAATCACAACGATGGCACTCATAATTAATATTATAAAATAGTAGCATGTACGGTTTTGCGCTTATAAAAAACATTTATATTTGTAGCGGATTTATACTTTTTTCAATAAATAAAACAAATGATTGAAATTGAACGCAAATACCTAGTTACTTCAACTCACTTTTTAAATGACTATTTTACAAAAAACGATATTTGCCAAGGCTACATTTGTTCCTTGCCAGAACGCACCGTACGAATACGAATTAAAGGAGAAAAAGGCTATATCACCATAAAAGGTCTGAGCGGAGAAAATCAAGTTTCACGCTTTGAATGGGAAAAAGAAATTCCGGCTGCCGAAGCAAAAGAATTACTGAAATTATGTGAACAAAGCATTATTGAAAAAACCAGATATGAAGTGCAATCGGGCAAACATATTGTAGAAGTTGATGTTTTTTATGGTGAAAATGACGGCCTGATTATAGCTGAAATTGAGTTAGAAAACGAAAATGATTATATTGAAAAACCACTATGGTTAGGGAAGGAAGTTACCACCGATGAACGATACTTTAATGCTTATTTATCCAAAAATCCTTTTAAAACCTGGTAATTATTTTTGTAACACTTCTAATGTTGCATTGATGTATCCCGCAGCACTTGTACTTGAAATAGTATAAAACGCCTTTTTAGAAAGATCTATTTCGCGACCTCGTACAAATGGACCTCGATCGGTTATTTCGACCACTACCGATTTACCATTTTTTATGTTGGTTACTTTTACAATTGTTCCAAAAGGGAGTTTTTTGTGCGCCGCAGTAAGTTTGTTCATATTAAAAATTTTTCCGCTGGCCGTGCGCCTACCATTAAATTTTTCGCCGTAATACGAAGCATGAACCGAATTTTTATAAGACTTAAATTTTCCTTTATAAATAAGTATACTATCCGGTACTGAAATTACAATATCTGTTTTAACTTTGGTAGTGTCACTAGTAGATTTAATTTTAATTTGACCAAAAACATATACTGAAATGACCGTTAAAAAAAATAAGGCGAAGATTAATTTGTGTTTCATTTTTTTATTTTAAGTAGCTATTAAAAAGTTCATAAAGTACTTTTTTATTTCACAAACCATAATTCCCAGGGCACTTTAGCTAAAATTAAAAGTAATCCTAATGCATAAAACAGGTTTATAGACAAAAATTTGGCGTGGCTAGTTGCCGCCTTTTTGTGTTTTACCCAACCATACGTTATTAAAGCAATTGCAATACAATTAGTTAACGGATGCTCTAATGAAGTAAGTCGCAACAATTTATCACTCATTTGCCCCAACGAATTAAATCCAAGGGGCGATATAAAGTACAATATCAAACCTACTGCTAATTGAATGTGAACTGTAATTAATGCAAATAACGAAATTTTACGTGAGGTAGCAGTAAACTCTTTTTTAGCAAGTAATCCGATTAATGAATTGATTACAGCAATTGTTAAAAAAAGAAATACTAAGTAAGCCCATCCGGAATGAAACTTTTGAATAAAATGATACATAAAATTGATTTATTTGAATTTCAAATTTAAGAAAAAAAAAGCAATAAAAAAAACCTTGTACTA
>JAYVGC010000130.1:0-18456 GCA_043772535.1 Flavobacterium sp.
GGTCTTCGCTCATTTTTTATACAGCATCTAAATTAAGAATCCAGTGCTTAAGTACTATTGAGACTTAAATGTAATTAAAACCAAGTTGATTTCCCTAGTATCTACAATATCATCTATGATGTATTTCGCCCCGATACAATTTGGCAACTTGGTTTTGTTTATCAATTATTGCTATTTCAAAGATACGTATTTCTTATTTTTCTAATCAATACAAAGATATGAGCACTGATTGAAGCGGTATCCTTTTGTTTTTTTTCTTTAAAAAAACAAAAGATATAGCGTAAAGCTGGAAATAGCTTCAAAAAAAATGGTTTATATTCTCTTTTTAATGTTTACTTTTGCTAGGCAGATCGCCTTATCGTCGTTTTGAGAAATCAAGAGGGAGGAAAGTCCGGACACCAAAGAGTAGCATAGCGGGTAACGCCCGTCGGGTTGAGAAATTGATTTAGGACAAGTGCAACAGAAAGTATGTACAGGTAATGCTGTAGTGAAACCAGGTAAACTCTATGCGGTGAAATGTCAAGTATATCAGTGTTCGTTTAATCGAAAAAGGGCTACTCGCCTTTGCTGAAGGGTAGGCAGATGAAGCCAACGGGTAATTGTTGGTTTAGATAAATGATGAGGGTTTCGGGCAATCGAGATACAGAATCCGGCTTATAGGTCTGCATTTTTTTATTGATTTACAAATACTTTATTGCCACCTGATATTGTACAAAATTGCCTAACAAGTTACATTGCGTTTGATTAAAAATGATAGTGCCTTGTTAATTGTGCTTATTTTTTTGATTTTGATACCTATTTTTATATAAATTTGGATTAAAATTATAAAATGGATATTCAATTAAGAAAAATAGAGTTGGTAAAAATGGTTTTGGGTATTGATAATGCGGAAAGCCTTGAAACCATTTCAGATTTTGTGCAACAAGAATTAGTTTTATTAAATCAAGAATCGCTTTATGATGATCAAACTGATGAAGAAACTAAAAAATGTATCGAAACTATTTTAACGATGGTGAAAGAATTTAACTAAGATTCGTCTTCGTCTTCTGTTTGATCAACGTCTTGGTCATTTTGTTCAAGTTCAAAAAAGCTGAATACCGATCCTCCATAGTTTTTTTGAAACGAAAAGTTTATTAAATGATTTAGCTTTGTGTGTTTTGAATGCTCAATAATCATCATGCCACTTTCGTTTAAAAGCTCTTGGTCAAAAACTAAAGTTACGATTTTATCAAATTCTTTTTGATCAATTCCGTATGGTGGATCGGCAAAAATTAAATCATAATTAGCTGCATGTTTTTCTAAAAACTTAAAAACATCACTTTTGATGGCTGTAATATTAAAGTCGAATTCATCAGCTGTTTGCTTAATAAATTTGATGCAGCCAAAATCGGCATCAATACATGTAATTGGTTGACAGCCTCTTGATGCAAATTCAAAGCTAATATTGCCCGTACCTGCAAACAAATCGAGCACTTTTAACTCCTGAAAATTAAAGTGATTATTTAACACATTAAATAAAGCTTCTTTGCTCATATCGGTTGTGGGCCGTACAGGCAAGTTTCGGGGTGGCGAAATGCGGCGTCCTTTATATTTTCCAGATATTATTCTCATGCGTTTAAAAGTATATAATGATGACGGTTTTCTGTTTCTGTAAAACTGTTTGCACTAGTAGTCATTTGTAACAAGCAAACATTTCGAATGTATTTATAACAAATTTGGAATAACGCGTCGTTTAGATTTATAAAACCTAATAAATTAAGTTGAAATTCATCGGGATTTAGCTGCAATTGCTCGGCTGTAAATAATATAAAGTAAATAAAATCTTCAGGGTTTTTATAATCAAATGAATTGTATAGTAAAAGTTTTTGATTTTGAATAATTATAATTTCAAAATGATTTTCTGCTACATGTACGTACATGATTTTTGTATCGTCAACGGTATGAAATTCTAATAATTTGGCTACCAAAATGGTGCTTGAATGCTGATAATTAAAACTTCCAAAATAGTCTATAAAAAAATTATTCATATTTACGTAGGGAATGTAAACGGCATTCATTTCGTGTTTGGGCAGGGCATCGAAGGTAAAAAAATCATTTTCAAACACTTTATTTTTATATTGTAAATAGCTCCCTAAATACTCTTCGTCAAATAATTCGGTTGGTACAAAAGTGGCTAAGTTGTTGGAATGAATTACCAAAACTTGATCGTACTTTTGAATTAATTCATTGTTTTTATTAAAAACAGCAACAAGTAAATCTTCAATTTTTTCTGTTCGCTGGCTGTTTGAAAAAGAAATGTTTTTGAGTATGTTTCTATTTCCTGCTACTGAATTTTTACTATAAAAAGACAGACCGTTTAAAGAAACGAGAATATTTAATTTGGAAGCTAAATTGGTATCGGTGGTCATTTTAATAATTGAATTCACATTGCAAAAGTACGTTTTTTAACGAAATTTAAAATCTTTTTTTTATTTAAACTAGCTATTATGGCTTAAATAAAAAAGTCTGAAATTAAATTCAGACTTTTTTATAACTACAGTAAAGTAGTTCTTATTTGGCGATATTTACTGCTCGCGTTTCGCGGATAACCGTAATCTTTACCTGACCAGGATAGGTCATTTCGGTCTGAATTTTTTGAGAAATATCAAAAGATAAATTTTGCGCCATATCATCGCTTACTTTTTCGCTTTCTACAATAACACGCAATTCTCTGCCTGCTTGTATGGCATAGGCATTTTTAACACCATTAAATGCAAAAGCAATTTCTTCTAAATCTTTTAACCGTTGAATGTACGAATCCATTACTTGACGTCGAGCACCTGGACGGGCGCCTGAAATGGCATCACAGACCTGAATAATTGGTGAAATTAAATATTTCATTTCAATTTCATCATGATGCGCACCAATTGCATTGCAAACTTCTTCTTTTTCACCATATTTTTCGGCCCATTGCATCCCTAAAAGTGCGTGTGGCAAATCGCTTTCAGCATCAGGCACTTTTCCGATATCATGAAGTAAACCTGCTCGTTTAGCTAATTTTACATTCAAGCCTAGTTCGGCGGCCATAATTCCGCATAATTTTGATACTTCACGAGAGTGCTGTAACAAATTCTGTCCGTAAGACGACCTGTATTTCATTCGACCAATCACCTTGATTAATTCAGGATGCAATCCATGAATGCCTAAGTCGATGACCGTTCGTTTACCAACTTCGATAATTTCGTCATCAATTTGCTTGGTTGTTTTTTGCACCACTTCTTCAATTCGCGCTGGGTGAATTCGCCCGTCAGTAACAAGTTTATGTAAAGAAAGTCTTGCAATTTCTCGTCGGACTGGGTCAAAGCACGATAAAATAATAGCTTCGGGCGTATCATCAACAATAATTTCAACGCCAGTTGCAGCTTCAAGCGCTCTAATATTTCGTCCTTCGCGGCCGATAATTCTTCCTTTAACATCGTCTGATTCAATATTAAAAACTGAAACACAATTTTCAACTGCCTCTTCTGTTCCAACACGCTGAATAGTAGATATAATTACTTTTTTAGCTTCTTGTTGTGCCGTAAGTTTTGCCTCTTCAATAGTTTCTTGTATAAAACCCATTGCTTTGGTTTTGGCCTCAGCCTTTAAACTTTCAACTAATTGATTTTTAGCATCCTCGGCAGACAATCCTGAAATAACTTCTAGTTGCTGCACCTGACTTTTGTGCATTTTTTCTACCTCTTGATTTTTACGATCTAAAAGTTCAATTTTACTAGTATATTCATTGGTTTTTATATCAAAATCATCATTGATTTTTTTTGCTTTCGACAATTCACTCGATACTTGCGACTCTTTATCGCGTATGCGCTTTTCTACCTCAGCCATTCGCTTATCTTTGGCTAAAGTTTCTTTTTCATGTTCAGATTTTAATTCTAAAAATTTTTCTTTTGCCTGTAAAAGTTTGTCTTTTTTTACGTTTTCTCCTTCAAAATTTGCTTCTTTTAAAATCGAAGCAGCTTCTTTTTTAGCACTTTTTATTAAGTTTGAAATATTTGCTTTTTCTAGCATTTTAGCAATTCCAAAGCCCGCTGCAATTCCTATTATTGCTCCAATTAATATTTGTACGATGTCCATAATTTGTTTAAATTTATATATAAAAAAACCTACATTAGCCGATTGTATAAACTCGAATCGACAAGTTTTGAGCTAACTCACTGTTCAAGTTTCCTAGCAAAAGCAGGGCATACTATAGAAGCGACGATTCACTCATTTTAATTTGTTAGTGTTGAGTTTACCAAAAATGTACTAATGTAGGCAGTATTTTTAGTTTATTTGTAAGAACGTCTTTTTACTGTTTTTATTATTTGTCAAGATAATCTGTAATCAAATTATTCAATTTTGTCAATCTTGCTAAAGCATCTGAGCCATCAATAGCATTTTCGACAGTTTTGTTTTCAACTTGCGAGGCAAACTGTAAGGCACACATAGCCAAAACATCTTGCTTATCGCGAACTGCATAATTTTCTTCAAACTGTTTAATCATTACATCAATTTTTTTCGAAGCGCTTCGCAATCCTTCTTCTTGCATCAACTCAACCGTTAGCGGGTATACCCTATCGGCAATTGCTATTTTGATTTTTAATTTATCATCCATAACTTTAATCCGCTAACTGTGCGATACAGTAGTCAATTTCTCTTACTAATGAATTTATTTTCAGTTTTGTATCTCTTTTATAATCGTCACTGCCTAATAATGAATTAGTTATTTTTAAGTTATCAAAATCTTTTTTCAACACCTCGCTTATTGCTGCAATTTGTTGATTTGACTTTATTGAAATTGATAGTTCGTTAATCAAGATCTTGTTTTTTTGTTCCAATTCGTCTATTATATAAAACAAATTTGAAATTTTTTTTTCAAGAGCATCCAAAACAACTTCAATTTCACTCATTTGACCATTAATTTCATTACTTAATTTTACAAATTTATAATTCCTTTGTTAGTAATGCAATTTTTTTAATAAAAAAAACAAATTTATTTTATTATTTTTATGTCAGTATCTTTAAAAATTTGGTTTTAAGTGAAATACATTAATTTTTTGATTGTTGTTTTGCTGTTTTGCAAAGTTTTCCTATTTTAGCAAAAATACGTACTATGAGATTTTCGTTTTTTATGTTACTTGTTTTTAATTTGTCTAGTGGTCAAGTTAAAATTTCAGAAAATTATTTTCGCCTTCCTTTAGATATTCCGATGCAATTATCAGGCAATTTTGCCGAGCTTCGCCCTAATCATTTTCATGCAGGGTTTGATTTTAAGACCAATCAGCGTGAAGGATTAAATGTATATGCTGCTGCTGATGGCTACGTGAGTAGAATAAAAATATCAAATATTGGCTATGGTAAGGCGATTTATATTACGCATGCAAACGGTTATACATCAGTATATGGACATTTACAAAAAGCTGTTGGCTTTATAGAAGAAAAAATAATCGAAAATCAATATGCAGCACAATCCTATGAAATTGAAACTTTTTTTAAACCAACCGATTTAATAATAAAAAAAGGAGATATTATTGCTCTTTCTGGTAATACTGGTGGCTCTGAAGGCCCCCATTTGCATTTTGAAATTCGAGATAATAAAACTGAGAATACAATAAATCCGTTACTTTTTGGATTGGATTTGAAAGACACTAAAAGTCCTCAAATCAATAGTATAATGGTTTATCCAATTAACGAGCAGGCCATTGCAAACGAGTCAGAACGTCCGACAGCAATAAATTTATCCTTGCAAGCGGACGGAACATATTTAGCCGATCGTGTTATGGCTTCGGGAAAAATAGGATTTGGCGTTATTACGTCAGATTTTGATGATGTTTCCTATAATAATAACGGCATTTACAAAGCTGAAATTTTTAGTAATGGGTCATCCATTTATGGATATCAGTTTGACCATCTAATTTTTGATGAAGCTAGATATGTTAATGCGCTAATAGATTTTGCTAGATATAAAAAAACACACCAACGCGTTCAGAAATTATTTATGAAAAATAGTTTTCAATGGAGCAATGTTACATCTAATATTGACAATGGACTAATAAATGTTATTCCAAACTTTTCACAATTGCTACAAATTATAATATCGGATTTTAATGGAAACAAAGTGGTGGTTTATATTCCCATTTCGTACTCAAGTAAAGCATCGATTATTGCAAGGGATACAAAAGTTACGCCTTATTATCTTAAATCAAAAAATGAAAATGTATACGAAAAAGAAAATTGGAGCGTTTTATTTCCTGCGCATACATTTTACGATGATTTTTATTTAAATTTAAATTTAAAAGAAGGTGTTTTTCAGATACATGATGACGACGATATTGCTGTTCATTCTAATTTTACTGTATCGGTTACTGATACAAATATTGCCCTGTTTGATAGAGATAAATTTTTTATTGCAGCTGTAAATAACGGAAAACTCAATTATGTATACACCTTTGCAAATGGAACTACGCTTAGTTGTAAAACCAAAATTTTAGGTAAATTTCAATTAGCAAAAGATACTGTTGCTCCAAAAATTTACATTACAAAATCGATACAAAATAAAGATATAAGCAATTTAAAACAAATTAAAGTTTCTATATCGGATGATTTTTCGGGTATAAAAACATACAATGGCTATTTAAACAACAACTGGATTTTAATGGAATACGAATCAAAATTAAAACGACTTACCTATACTTTTGACAATAAATTTGTAGTAGATGGACAAAATAATTTAAAAATACTCGTTACCGATAATGTAGGAAATACCAACACATTTGAAACACAATTTATTAAAAATCAACAAAAATAATATCACTTGAAAACGCCTTATTTAATAATTACCCTATTTATATTTATTTTCTATCAGTTTACTTTTGCTCAAAACGCAACCATTACTGGTCTTATTTTAGACGAAAACAATCTACCAGCCGAAGGCGTAAATGTTAGTTATTTAAGCAAATCGGCAGTAACCAATAAATCTGGCTTTTACACTATTAGTGTTCCTTCTAATCAAAAAATCGTATTAGTTTTTACGCATGTTTCGCTAAAACAGGCCACATTAACCATTCCAAAGTTAAAGCCAAATGAAAATTTTGAATTTAATGTTGTTTTGAGTAGCAAAGCCGAGCAAATGGGTGAAGTAATTATTATTAACAATCGAAAACGAGTGCAAGGAATAACTAATTTAGAACCAGAAATGATTCGAAAAATGGTAGGTGCAAATGCTGGAGTTGAAAATGTTTTAAAATTACTTGGCGGTGTAAATTCTAACAACGAACTTAGTACACAGTACTCGGTTCGCGGTGGAAGTTACGATGAAAATTTGGTTTATGTTAACGAAATAGAAATTTACCGTCCGTTTTTGGTGCGTTCGGGTCAACAAGAAGGATTAAGCTTTACAAATTCCGATTTGGTACAAAATATTGAGTTTTCAGCTGGTGGATTTCAGGCAAAATACGGCGATAAATTGTCATCAGTTTTAGACATAACGTACCGTAAACCCACTAAATTTAGTGTATCGATGGAGGTCAATTTACTTGGAGGAAGCATTTCGGCAGAAGGTATTTCGAAAAATAAAAAATGGAGCGCTTTGGTAGGCATTCGCTACCGAAACAATTCGCTTTTGGTAAACAGCCAGGAAACACAAAGTAATTTTAAACCTACTTTTGCAGACATCCAGGCAAATATAAATTTTAATCCATCAAAAAAATGGGTGTGGAGTTTTTTAGGGAATATTTCTCAAAACAAATATAATTATCAGCCACTCACGCGACAAACCAATTTTGGTTCTTTAAATGAACCTATTGCACTGCAAGTTTTTTATGAAGGTCAAGAAAAAGACAGTTATAAAACCCTGTTTGGAGCTTTAAAATCAACTTTTATTTTAAATAAAAATACCACTTTTAAGTTTATTTCATCCATTTATCACACCCAAGAACAAGAACATTTTGATATTGATGCTTCTTATTTTTTAGGTGAAATTGATGCCAGCATTGGATCTGAAACTTTTGGAAACATTACATTCAGCCGTGCAATTGGCTCACAGCTAAATCATGCTCGAAACGATTTAGATGCATTAATTAGTAATATAGAACTAAAGGGGAATCATTTTTTAAATAAAAAACAGCAATTGGACTGGGGTTTTAAATATACTCGTGAAAGCATACGAGATCGAATATCAGAATACGAAGTAATTGACTATGCAGGTTTTTCTATAAACCCACCCGATGTGCCCTATGAAGATCAACCTTACAATCCGTATACTGGCCCTTTAAAACCCTATCAGAACGTTCGGGCTGTAAATTTTGTAACTGTTAATAGACTGTCGGGATTTGTGCAATGGAACTTAAAAACCAATTTAAGTAACAATCCGTTTTGGGTTACCGCAGGCATGAGGGCGCATCATTGGAATGTTTCGGGAGATAAAATTAACGATACTAAAAGTCAAATTGTATTTAGTCCACGTGCACAATTTGCGTTAAAACCAAATTGGAAAAGTGATATGATTTTTAGGTTTTCGACCGGATTTTATTACCAACCGCCATTTTATAGAGAACTACGAGACCAACTTGGCACAGTTCAACCCAATGTAAAAGCCCAACAATCTATTCATTTTGTTTTAAGTAACGACTATAATTTTAAACTCTGGAACCGACCTTTCAAATTAGTTTCAGAGGTGTATTATAAAGCGATGAACGATGTTAATACCTACAGTTTAGATAACGTACGCATTAGATACCGCGCCAATAACGATGCTACCGCTTACTCGCAAGGATTTGATTGCAGATTAAACGGTGAATTTGTTCCTGGAACAGAATCGTGGTTTAGTTTTGGGTATTTAAAAACCGAAGAAAATCAGGACAATAAAGGATTTATTGCACGACCATCGGACCAATTACTAAAATTTGGAATTCTTTTTCAAGATTACATGCCCAAATTACCAAATTTAAAATTGTACTTAAATTTGGTTTATAATACAGGGCTTCCTGGTGGTGCGCCTTCATATGCCGATGCTTATAAATTTCAGAGTCGCTTGCGTGACTACAAACGTGCCGATGTTGGATTTTCGTATGTATTTACGGAAAAAAATAATGAACGCCCCGATGGAAATTGGCTTAAAAAGTTTCAAGACCTATCGTTAGGTTTTGAAATATTTAATATGTTTAACAACCAAAATGCAATTACCAATACGTGGGTTCGCGATGCGTATACCAAAAATCAATATGGGATTCCTAATTACATGACTACAAGGGTATTTAATATAAAGTTTTCGGCTAGATTGTAAAGATAGTAATGCTACACTTCTGTTTTATGCGGGTTTAATTCATTGTAATAAAAATTAAACATCTAAAAAACCAAATGCCAAAATAAGCCAAGATTCCAGCGTTTTAACATAATAATACCTTTAACAAAAAAGTACAAAAATATAACAGCAATACTACTGGTTAATTAAATAACACACCTAAATTTTAATATTACTAGCATACTTTACTTTTATGATTTTGTATATTTCGTCCTTAAATGGTTTATTGCGATGACAGGTAGAGATTTTCGTTAGTCTCTTTTTTATGCCAAAAAAATTATAAAAAGTAGCAGCACATCAAACAAAGTGCAGCGAAATCGAATAGAAATAAAAGCAAAGTGACATAACTTCCGTGCGCTGTACTCAGTAGTTAATGGTGTTTAGAGTACCAAACTTATTTTACAGAGCAACTAAACACGTTTAGGGTCTTTTTTTACATAATTTCGTAAAAATTAAATACATGAAATTTGGTAAGAAATTTTGGCAGAAAACAAAGTAAGGTTGTTATCGTTCGACTTAAATTTTAAATACAAAAAAAAGGCAGATAAATATAAAACTGCCTTTTTTGATATATGTAAAATTTTATTTGTTCCCTTTTTCAAAATCCGCAATAAATTGAGCCAAACCCAAATCGGTAAGTGGGTGTTTTAATAAACCTAAAATTGCCGATAACGGACCAGTCATAACATCGGCGCCAATTTTAGCACAATTTACAATGTGCATTGTGTGGCGCACAGATGCAGCTAAAATTTGTGTTTCATAGCCGTAATTATCATAAACTAACCTAATTTCTTCAATTAAATTTAAGCCATCTGTTGAAATATCGTCTAAACGACCGATAAATGGCGAAACAAAAGTTGCGCCCGCCTTTGCAGCCAATAACGCTTGCCCTACTGAAAAAACTAGGGTTACATTTGTTTTAATTCCTTTATCAGAAAAATACTTGCAGGCCATTACACCCTCTTTAGTCATTGGTAGTTTTACAATAATTTGATCGTGTAATTCTGCTAATTCTTCACCTTCGCGTACCATACCGTCAAAATCAACGGCATTCACCTCGGCACTTACTTCGCCATCGCTAATGTTACAAATAGCAACATAATGTTTTAAAATATTGTCTTTTCCGGTAATTCCTTCTTTTGCCATAAGGCTTGGGTTGGTGGTTACACCATCTAAAACGCCCAGTTGTTGTGCTGCCTTAATTTCGGCTAAGTTTGCTGTGTCGATAAAAAATTTCATACTGTATATTTAAATTATAATCTATAAATTGCTTCTAAACCAAAATCCATTCTCCATAACGCTTGTTCCCTTTTTTGTACATAAGTTATGGTTTGCCCCATATTGTTATTTATGGTTACTTGAGCCTCTTTATTAGTGCCACCACTAAAATTAAATGCAGGACCAACAGATACTTTATGTAAAACGCGATAACTTGTACGATAAACTTGTTGCATAACCTACGGTGCCAGCATACAAATTAAAATTATCTGAGTTAAATGTTGTAATGCTGTAATCAATATACCCTATCACAAGTTCAAAATTAAATTCGTGCCTCGTGCGATTTGATTTGATTTGTGATCAAACAAAAAACTTGCACCATAAAATGAAATAACATCATTTTGCAAAGCCGTGTAACTACTTATTGTGTCATATAAATTTATCGTTAATGAACTGGCATTAAACCAATTGTATTTAAATCCTAGTGCAACATTATTATTAATACGATAGTATAAGCCAAAATCGTAGGTTGTACCTTTTGCCAAATTTGTGCTAATTTGTGCTAATTCAAGGCTTCGGGCCGGCGGAGTTGAACTAAATCGAAAACCGCGTGCCACACCAACTTTTAAAATAATATTGGTTGCTTTATCTTTTACTTTCGTGTTTTGTGCAACAATTGATTGCGTAATTAGTACTGCAATTGCTAAAATGTGCTTTAATTTCATAAAAATAAATTTGTCAAATTTACAATTTAAAATGGTTCATTAACATTTTTTCGTAAACTAAATCAGGTAGTATAATTTTTAACACTATCGAAAATTTTTGCATAAACGCACCCACTTTGTAGTGAATTTTAATATTTTTAGAATTTATAATTTTTAAAATTGCAATGGCCATAACAGTAGGATGTTGCCCTGAGTTTACATGTGCATTTATTGTTTTTAGGGTTGCACCATAGTCTTTTTCATAAACAGAATTTTTAAGTAGCGGTGCATGAAAGCGCCCGGCGGCAATATTGGTTGCAAAATCGCCTGGAGCTACATTTGTGATGTTCACTCCAAATTGTTTTACTTCCATCCGCATGGCTTCGGTTACTAGTTCTAAGGCGCCTTTTGTGGCCGAATAAATGCCTCGGTATGGCAAACCCATATAGCCTGCTAGTGAAGTAATATTTATAATTAAACCCGATTTTTGCTGACGCATTTGAGGTAAAACAGCTTTCATCATTTCGATGGGTCCAAAAAAATTAGTATCAAAGTTGTGCTTCATTTCAATTGTAGCAAGCTCTTCGATTGGTCCGGTAATTCCTGCACCAGCATTGTTAATTAGCACGTCTATTTTTTGATATTTCGTTATAACGTGTTGTACGGCGGCAGTTATAGAGTCGACCGATTTGACATCAAGCGCAACCAACGGAAATAAATGGTTTTTATAATTTTGTGGATTTCGGCTTGTACCAATAACTATAAATCCTTTTTGTACTAAATAAGTACCTACTGCTTTTCCAATACCACTTGATGCACCGGTTATTAAAACTACTTTTGACATTTTTATGATAAATTATAATTTTGATAGCAAAAATAGCATTTGTTTTTAAAAAGTGCAATGTATCGCGCTACTATAATAAATAGTGTACTTAAAAACGCCACTGTATGTTGATGATTGCAACCAATTATGAAAAAAATACCACTGTTGAAATGGTGAGCCCCGATAGAAGCGGCATCCTTTTTTTATCAACCATGCGACGAAAGGAGCAACTAAACGCGCAAAAAAGATAGAGCAAATAGCGGGACCCGATGTGTTAGAAAAGAAAGTATTGGTGCTACAAAAAAAAATAATACAAATAAAATCAAAAATTGTATATTTGCGTTTAGTTTTAATAGAATAATGGATAAAAAGACCGAAGAATTTTATGATCGATTGCGAGAAAGTTTAAAAACAACCTCAATTTGGCCATCAGAATATTTGTATAAATTTATAATTCCGACCGAAATTGAGAAAATAATTTTTATAGAAAACGCTTTTAATAATATGGGGGCAGTAATTGTAACCAAGCAATCGAAAACGGCAAAATTTACCAGCGTTTCTATAAACGTACTAATGGAAAATCCAGATAAAGTAATACAAAAATATTTAGAAGTTGCTTCGGTTGAAGGCATTATTTCATTTTAATTATGGTAACAAAATATATAAAAGAAGACGCTAATAGCGTTGTTTTCGAGATGGAATACAATGCCGAGCGGTCGCATTTAATAATTCCGGAGTATGGCCGCCATTTGCAAAAACTGATAGATCAAGCTGCTGAAATTGCTGATGATGTGGAGCGCAATAAAGCTGCAAAATACATTATTCAGGTCATGGGAAGTTTAAATCCACATTTGCGTGATGTACTTGATTTTCAGCATAAACTATGGGATCAACTGTTTGTCATGTCTGATTTTAGACTTAAAGTTGACTCGCCATACCCAATTCCTACGCGCGATGAAATTAGCAAAAAACCAGAATTATTGGGTTATCCACAAAAATTTCCTAAATACCGCTTTTATGGAAACAACATAACGTACATGATAAATGTGGCAAATGGCTGGGAAAATGGCGAAATGAAAGATGCTTTGATTTTGGTGATTGCCAACCACATGAAAAAATCGTATTTAAGTTGGAACAAAGACGATGTGGAAGATTGGGTTATTTTTGAGCATTTATATGAATTATCACATGGAAAAATAGATTTAAAACAAACAACTGATGCGCTTATTAATGCAAATGAACTAAATAAAACCAACAAAAAAGTATCGAATAAAAGCTTTTTAAATACACAAAAAAATGTAAAAATTCAGCCTGTAAAAAAAGCAACGATGGGTAAAAAACCTTTTATAAAAAATAAATAAAATAGTAATATGAGTTTATATAGTTTTATAAACTTAACAATATAGCAATAAATAAATGGGAACTTTTCAAATAGAAGGTGGCATTCAATTAAAAGGAGATGTAACACCTCAAGGAGCTAAAAATGAAGCTTTACAAATTTTATGTGCGGTACTTTTAACTCCCGAAAAAGTAACCATAACTAACATTCCAGACATTATTGATGTGAATAAATTAATTACACTTTTGGGAAACTTAGGTGTAAAAATTCAAAAAATTGGTCAAGGCGCTTATACTTTTCAGGCAGACGATGTTAATGTGGGCTATTTAGAAACCGAAGCTTTTAAAAAAGAAGGTGGTAGCTTACGAGGTTCGATTATGATCGTTGGACCACTTTTGGCACGATTTGGAAAAGGATATATACCAAAACCAGGGGGCGACAAAATTGGTAGACGTCGTTTGGATACTCATTTTGAAGGGTTTATAAATTTAGGAGCAAAATTTAGATACAATCGAGAAGACCATTTTTATGGCGTTGAAACCGACCGAAAATTGCAAGGCGCATACATGTTACTAGACGAAGCCTCGGTAACAGGAACTGCAAATATAGTGATGGCAGCCGTTTTAGCCGAAGGAACTACAACAATTTACAATGCCGCATGCGAGCCTTACTTGCAACAATTATGTAAAATGATGAACGCCATGGGCGCAAAAGTTTCAGGAATTGGTTCTAATTTATTAATTATTGAAGGTGTAGAAAATATGGGCGGTTGCGAACATAAAATTCTTCCTGATATGATAGAAATAGGAAGTTGGATTGGATTAGCAGCCATGACCAAAAGCGAAATCACCATTAAAAACGTAAGTTGGGACAACCTTGGCGTAATACCAAACACGTTTAGAAAATTAGGAATAACCTTAGAACGACGCGGCGACGATATTTACATTCCGGCACACCTTGACGGATATGAAGTTAAAACCGATATTGATGGCTCAATTTTAACCATTGCCGACGCACCATGGCCGGGTTTTACACCCGATTTGTTAAGTATTTGCTTAGTAACTGCCACACAAGCGCGAGGCGACGTTCTGATTCATCAAAAAATGTTTGAAAGCCGTTTGTTTTTTGTAGACAAATTAATTGACATGGGTGCCAAAATAATGCTGTGCGATCCGCATCGTGCCGTAATTATGGGTCACGATTTTAATTCAGTTTTAAAAGCAACCACCATGAGTTCGCCCGATATTAGAGCCGGAATTTCACTTTTAATAGCTGCCTTATCAGCCAAAGGAACGTCAACAATTCAAAATATAGAGCAAATAGATAGAGGTTACGAGCGCATTGACGAACGTTTGCGGGCCTTGGGAGCCAATATTGTGCGAGTTTAAAAAGTTTTTTTTGGGCGTTTCCACAAGGGTCGCGCTTTACGTTACACTCTTTTTTAAAGCTGAAAAAGCTTTAAAAAAGGAGTTACACTGCAATCGCTAACGCATTATAGTAGAAGCAAAAAAAATACAATAAGTTGCCCCAATTTGCGTAAAATAAATTATTCCAAAGCACTTAAAAACTTTAACCCAAACACAAAACCATCACCACAATATCCGTTTTGATACGAACGAACATAATCAAAACGAAACAACCTAAATTTACCAAAACCTAAATTATCTAATCCAACCGTAAACTCTTGATACGGCTGCCTGTTGGTTACTGCCAAATTATGAAAACCAAGCACCAACTGCGATTTTAACTTGTTAAGCAACGGAATTTTATTCATAACAAAACCATTGTCATTATGCTCGGCATGCACCTCAAAAAAAGCTTTATCGGTTGATGTGGCATAATAAGGCAATAAATTAAAAACATTGGTATAATTACTCGATTGACCTATATGTGTTTGGTTTCCGTTAAAGTGCTTGTAATCAACAAAACTTATTGCATTGGCATTAAAAAAAGTTCCTGCTTTTATAATGTAGTTCAACTCGCCCTTGTTCGCAAGTGTTCTAGTTTGCGTTAGCGCGAGGGCTACTAAATCATAATTTAAAGTAGTTGCCGACGCCGCCAAACCTTTCTCATAAAACATATTTAATGTTGGATACGTATCATTTGGCACATTGTATTTTCCGTTGGGACGTGAAAAATACTTTTGACCAAAACTTACTTTAGCATCAATACTCAATTTTACTATATTACTGCTAACAATACCGGGGTTACTGTAATCGTTTTCGATAACCGGATTATTTGCTAAATACACCTTATTGCTACTAATTGGACTATAACTTGACGTATTAAAAAGCGGCTTCCGCTGGGCATATTCGGCATTTACTCCTACAAATAAACCATTGGTTACTTCTTTCGAAAATCCAATTTCAGCAAAGTTTTTTTCGTATAATTTGATATAATTATCTTTAAAAAACAAAGTACTTATTTCATTTACAAAATTCGATATTGGATTGCTTTTATTAAATTGGCTTACCCTATTACCTGCAGATATGGTTACCAAAGTTTTGTCGATGTTATTAAATTTTTGTTTGTAGGTAAAAGTAGGACGAAATTTTTTATCGCCAAAACCATACTGCAATATTACATCAACATCTTTAAAAGTACGCTCTTCATTGTTGTATTTACTGCACGAAACTGCAAGCGAAGCGTTCCAACCTTGCACCGTATTAAACACTGTTGATGCGAGCGGGCTTTTATACGAAAGTGAATATTTTTTTATTGAATTTTGATACGTATACCCAAACAAAACATCACCAAATTCAAACTTATTTCGCTTTTTATCGATTGAATCTAAATATTTTATTGATTTTTTCTTGGTTTGCAGTGCGTCTTTTTTTAAATAATCACTGTTTTGTTCATCTGTGAGCGGCATAGGACGTGCTTTGTTCCAATAATCATCGTCTTTTTTATTGGCATTTTTTTCAAAAGACAGCACCTCATTACCAAACGTTTTCTTAGCAAATTGTTCTGGAAATTCAAAATTCGAATATACATAATTAAAACCTCCGTTGAATTTAAAGGCAAAAATTCCGGCATTGAAATCTAAAGTTTGTGCGTTTTTAATCCAAGTCTTAGTAGCATTATTATAGCTAAAATTTTGTTTCAAAGTTAATTTATTTAACGTCGGATTTTGAATTTGTGCACCCGTAATTGATAAATCGATGGCGTAAATTGCCCAAGAATCTTCAGCAATGTAAATATAACCTTCAAAAACAGGTTCGGTGTTACGACGTGGAATGACTTTTATTTTATTAATTTGTTGGTTATTTTCATCAAAAAAAGAACCCTCAAACTTATATTTATAGTAACTAAAAGCATTGCTTGCAATTGGCGAAATTGCATTGGCACTAAAGGTAATAGTGTTATCATAAAAATCAAAATTTGCCGAAGCAGCATTGTTAAAACTAAAACCATTGTCTTTGCCACTTACTTTTGAGGCAATAATAATTTCTTTTAATTTGTCGGGTTTTTGAAATGTAATTTTTGATATGGTTTCCGATAAATATAAAATGCCACTTCGAGTAGAGTCGATAATTTCATCAAAACTATCAATTTTTTGACCCATAAATTTTTTAGGTAAATCTTTTACTCTAAATATGCCACGCGAATAAAAATCGGCAGTATATTTAGCTGCCTTTTTGCTGTTATCAGTTCTATTATTTATTGCGTTTTTGATAATCGCATTGGCAGGATTGTCTTTTTTAGAAATAACAATCTCATTCAATTGAATTTCTTCCTCAACCAACGCAACATTTAAAATTTGTGGCAAAGCAAGTACTTCTATAACCTGCTTGTTAGTCTTATAACCCAAGTATTGAAATAAAACCGTATAAGATCCAGTTTTTTTAATGTTCAAAATGTAATTTCCTTTATCGTTAGATGAAGTGCTCACGTAGGTATCTTTTACGTAGATATTGGCAAAAGCTATTGGATTACCTTTACTGTCGAAAACAGTTCCTTTAATTTGAGCATAAGTTAACGCGGCAAAAAATAAAAAGAAAAGAGTACTAAGTTTAAACATAAATTTTAGTTAAAGATTAAAAAATAAAATTGATTGAATAATGATGCTATAAGTTGCGTATTAAAGATTTTTAAATTTAAAGGTCATGTTTTAAAATAATGCAGATTTTAAAAAACCTGTATTTCAAAATTAGTTTATAATTGTTCCTGTCATTTCGACGAAGGAGAAATCTCATAACGAAAGCAATTAATGTGATTTCTCCTTCGTCGAAATGACAAAATTGCCAACAGCTTCTGCTACATCCACCAGAACCAAAAACAGAACCAATATAAATTATGCCAATGTTGTGTATTTGACTTAAGTCTTTTTTTCTACAAAATTAAACTCAGCAAGCCCAACTCGTAACTTTGTAGACCGAAACCAATCACAACTCCTTTTGCATTTGGTGATATAAATGATTGATGCCTATACGATTCGCGCGAAAAAGTATTTGAAATATGAACCTCAACCACAGGAGTTGAAATGCTTTTTACAGCATCACCAATAGCAACAGAAGTATGCGTGTAACCACCGGCATTTAATACAATACCGTCATATGAAAACCCTACTTCATGCAATTTATTAATAAGTTCCCCTTCAATATTAGATTGAAAGTAAGAAATTTCTTCTTTTTTGAATTTTAACCTAAGATTTTCCAAATAATCTTCAAACTTCTGATTTCCATATACTTCGGGCTCTCTTTTGCCTAATAAATTTAAATTTGGACCATTAATGACGATAATTTTCATTGAATAAAATATTTATTTTGTAAATTAACGAAACTACATTAAATCTTAAAAACTATTTATATTAAAATTATGATTTTATGATATGTACTAATTATAAGTAATAAATTAACAATTTGGGTACTAAAACACAAAAAATTACATCCAAATTGTGTTGTAAATTAGTATAGAAATTTTTAAAAAAAATTGTTTTTTTAAAAATTGATAGTACATTTGCGCCCAACTTAATAATTAAAAATAAGTACATTATGAAAAAAATCATTTTATCTGCAATCGCAATTATGACAATTGGATTGGCAAATGCACA
>JAYVGC010000131.1:0-2801 GCA_043772535.1 Flavobacterium sp.
ATTCCTTTGTGCTGCGTTTCGCCTGCTGATTGGTAATCAAAAGAATTGTCGGGCTGGCGAATACTTAATAATTCATTTTTTCCTTGTAAATAATATAAAGCATAATCAACAAATAATTTGTCTTTTAACAAATTTAAAAATCCACCAAGTTCATAATTATTGAATTTTGCAGGTTCTAAGTTGTAGTAAAATTCTGCCAGAACGGTTGCTGTTCCTGTTCCTGGTTTTTTTCTAAAAATTGCTGTTAATGCCGGAGGTGCAAACCCTTGTGCTACGTTTGCGTAAAAACCAATATTAGTATTCAAATTAAAATTCGCACCGACTTTACTCGTCAATTGACTGTATTTTTTTTCGCCAGCTGCTATTATTCCTATATTGTTAACGTACGAAAGAAACATTTGATCGAAACGCGTTCCTAAAGTAAATTTTAGTTTGTTAACAACATCAAAGCTGTATTGCATATAACCAGCTGAATTTTTTATAACGGCATTATAATCTGCTAAATTCACTCCTGTTTCGCCAATAATCTGATAGTTATTTACGGTTTGTCCGCCAGAATTTAAGTTGGCTTTTAAATTAATTTGGTTTGAATAATAATCGTTTGGCGAACGGTCAAAAAATCCGCCAATAATTAAATTTGATTTTAAGAGGTCAAATTTTTGAGAGTGCTGTCCCAAAACGCCATAGCTTTTAAAATTGTTTGAGTTGCTTTCGCCTTTTGCAAAATTTGGGTCGTTTGTGCTGCTTGCTGTCGGATTCCAACGAATTCCGTACGACGGATTTTGTCCCAATTTATTATCTCTATGAAAAAGTGTAATAAAACTTTCAGAATTATCATTCCATTTGTGTTCTAAAGATAAACGCGCTCGTAATGCATCTGATTTTCGGTAAGTAAAATCAGTTGTACTAAAATAATTTCTAGATTTGAAAGTTTCTTCGTTAATAGTACCGCTAGTTTGCGAATAATATTTTCCTTGCATGAAAGATCCTATCAGTTTTGTATTTTTTGAAATAGCATAATCCACTCGTAAATTAATATTATTTTTTTCGTAATCTGACGCAGCTAACCAAGAGTTTTTTTGTTTGCTAGTTAATCCTGATACATAAAAACCAAATTTTTTGACCGTTGCGCCACCCGCCACCTGCATGCGTTTGTAGCCATACTGGTCGGCTTGAATTCCGATTTTTAAAGTTGGATACAAAGTTGGGCTTTGGGTTATAAAATTAATAGTTCCTCCAATGGCTTCTGGTCCATAAATAGACGAAACAGGTCCTTTTACAACTTCGATACTATTGAGTGAAAACTGATTAATTTCTAATAATGCGTTGTGATTGAAAACGCCCAAAGGTCGGATTGGCAAACCATCTTCGAGGTATAAAAAATAACTCGAATATGATATTGGTTGCCGAATTGCCATTGCATGCTGCTCGTTTCCTAGGTTTACCATTAATACTCCCGAAGTTTTATTGATGACCTCATAAATGCTTGTAGGTTTAGTTTCTGCAATTGTTTTGGCGGTGATTTTACTAACTGATACCGGAATTTCAGATCGTTTTGTCGCACCACGATTGGCGGTTACAATAATCTCATTTAACTGTAATATTGTTTTTGTACTTGGTGCTATTGTTTGGTTTTGAGCCACTGCGAAATGTGTGACTAGAAGTAAAAGTACAACTACATATTTAGAGGTACTTACAATTTTGTATACGTAAAATTTAAGTTTTTTTGATTTCATTTTTTTGATAATTAAAAATAATAATATAAGCCGCTTGCCTTTACAGCATCGGGCGTTGCATTTCAAGTTAATGAAATGAAAAGTTATACAATTTAATTATGCGGTTGGTGGATGAAAAATTGCGAACGAAACCGATTTTGGTTTTGAATGGTGATGGAAATAATTCTTTTTGGTTGTATTAAATAATAGAATTGGAGTAATCGTGTAATCTATTTCGCTTACAGTGTAACTACTTTCTACTTTATCTTTTAACGTGTTTTCGTGATTTTTTTCGTTTTCAGCCTGTTTTTTTAATGCAGCTTTAAGAGCGCAATGTCCCTGGCAGGTATTGCTCTTTGCTTTTCGCATTACGCAAATAGTTTTTACAATTTCATTTTGATTGATCTTAAAAGTTATATACAAGATATTATTACTACATAAATTTAGTAGTATTGAGAAAACTAATAATGAAGAAATCAATGATTTCACTTTTTATTTTTTTACGAATTTAAGTTTAAAAGTCTATTAACTTGTTATATTCAGTTTTTAAATAGTTGTTTGTAGTAGAAATAATTATTCTAAGAACTAAAAGTAAAAATACGATTAAAAGTTGCAAGTGCAGCCATTTTTATTTAATCGCACACCTATTGCGATTGTAATACACGCCTTATTAAATAACAGTTACGCGTAACGGTGCATAAATTACCAACCATCGAACGTTAAATTATTATACAAAATCAAAAGCCTTTACTTTAGACGCAGACTTAAGAAATAGTAACCAAAATATATAATTTGAATTTATTGGGTTAACTTTTGTAATAAATTATCTAAATTTATGTCTTATTCAGAAATAAACAAAGAAAAATCAAATGAAAATCATCAATCATTCACTATTCCTATTATTATTTGTAACTATTTCACTTTCTGGGCAAGTCAACAAAAAATCAGAATTGTACAAAATAATAATTTCGAAAGATAGTTTACTTTTTAATATTGGTTTCAACACTTGCGATATAAGCCAATTTGAGAATTTGTTAAGCGAAAAATTTGAATTTTTTCACGACAAAGATAGCATTTCTTACAAAA
>JAYVGC010000132.1:0-2800 GCA_043772535.1 Flavobacterium sp.
GCAGACAAAAAGTTGTTGCCAACTTTTTCAACAAGCCGTTGGAACGGCATTTTATACTCGAAAAAAAAACTACATATCGCCCAAATTAAAAGTTGTTGATAACTTTAATTGCTTTACATAGGAACCGCTGTTACCTGCTGTGTTATTTTTTTAGCACTTCGTTTCTGTGATATTCCATATAATTTTCTCTTCCGTCTATTGGTAAATGCGGAATTATTTTATTGTCTGATATTCCTATTTTTGAGTAAGTCATATTTGATAAAAATGGTGATAAAATCGTCTTTTTGTCATTTGTGAATGATAAAAAACCTCTGTCAAATAATCTATCAAATGTTGGTGTTAACATAAATCCATTATATGGATCAGTTTTTTCGAATTCATTTGATTTTATCCAAGGTTTTATATGACTTGCAATTAAGAGTCTATCATCTGAAATTAGTGTTATTGGACAAAATGGACATTGCCCCAAAAGATTTTTTCTATATTCTCCTTGACCAATTCTTGCTCTTAAAATTTGTTTCTTTTCGATGTTATCAACGATAATTTCTTCTATTTGTTCTTGTTCTAAAATATATGGATGTTCAACTTCTCCAAAGTAGTCGGCAAATAATCTAAAATAATAGTTTAGTTTACCATTTTCATCTAATAATTTTATAACGGAAATAAAAGTAATATTTGGCAAAGAAAGTTCTCGAATTATCTTATATGCTAAATCTGTTGAGTTTACATAAATTCTTGGTCCAGCAATTTGAGTTTGTTCCACAACTTCAAATTCTATTTTTTCGGGTAAAGCATCAATTTTTGCTTTTCTTTCGTTCCAAAGATTTGGTAAAATATCCTTATTTATATATGGTTGTTCGGGTTTTAAATATTCAATTTTAGTTTCTTCTAAATATTTTTGCAAATCCTGTTTAACAAGAAAACAAGTAATGGCGAAGCCATTACTTCCAAAAAATTTTCTTGTTTCATCTCCATCTTGACCAATATATAGTTTTGCTTCTCCGTTTCCTCCGCCAATTTTGTTTTGACGAACAACAAAACTATCAGCAATTGTAATTTTTTCTTTGGTGTCGATTACCTTAAATTCGTGGTTGTTAAGTATAATGTCCATTTTTTATGATGCGAATTTAGTTATATCCATTTGTTTTAAAATTGCAATTAAAACGTCAACTACAATACTGTTTCCTGCTTGTCTATACATTTGCGTGTCGCTTACAACTTGTTTAAAATCATCACGAAAACCCATTAATCTCAAACATTCTTTTGGTGTTAATTTTCTAATTCGGCCAGAATGAGTAACATAATTATCAACTCCAGAACGGTGCATTTTGTGCATACTTTGTAAAAGTGGTCTTGCTACTTCTAAATCAGTTCCTACTGCTGTTTTAAAAGTTTTTGTTCCAGAACTTAAAACATAATCTTTAGTTTTTTCAGACAGATAATATTTTTCTTCAACTTCATTTACATCAAAAACAAATTCATTGAATTTGCTTTCAATTTCTTCTTCAAAGACAAAATCTCCGTGCCAATTAAATTGCTGATTTGCCTTTTGGCAAAGTGCAATTTCTCCATTTATTTGCGTATATCTTTTAGTTCTGTTTTTTGAACTTGTTACAAATTTTACACCTTTTTCTTTTAAATAATATTTGCTATCTGTATAATCTTCTAAAAAATCTTGCATTTTGTGTTCTAATGTTATTCCTTCAGGAAATTGAAAATTTACTGAATTATCTTTGAATCCAACTACAAAAATTCTTTCTCTATGTTGTGGCATTCCAAAATTTTTGGCATTTAGAACTTGGTAGAAATATTTATATCCTAATTCGTCAAATGTTGCTTTTATTGTTTCAAAAGTGTTTCCGTTGTCGTGATTTAGCAAACCCTTTACGTTTTCAAAAATAAATACATTTGGTTGACTTTCTTTTACAACTCTTGCAAATTCATAAAAAAGCGTTCCTCTTGTGTCGTCAAATCCTTTACGCTTTCCAACCATTGAAAACGATTGGCACGGACTTCCACCAACTAATATGTCTAATTTGTTTTTGTATTTTTCTCCATCGATGTTGTGAACATCGTTGTACCAATTCTCTTCTTTTATTTTATAGTTTGCAAAATAACTTTGCTTTGCAAAGTTATCAATGTCGCTCGCAAATTGAATTTTAGTTTTCAAATTCAATCTTTCAAAAGCGTATTCTATTGCTCCGATGCCAGAAAACATTGTTCCAATTTTTATAGTTGCATTTGGATTTGAAAATTCTCTTTCTCGCCAATCTTGTAAAAATTTAAAACTTTCTTGTTTTGTTATATAATACCCAAGTTGTTCATTTACAATATTTAAGACTTCTTTGTATTCAGGATATTCTTTTAAATCTTCAATTATTTTTGAAGAATAATGATAGTTTAAAAGTGTAGATTTGTCTGTTTGTAGTATTTGACAAAGATTTTCAAAGTGTTCAATACTCAAACTTCTTTCGTTTTTTTCTACTTTTCCGAGTGTTGATTGGTCTATGTCAATGTGCGATGCAACTTTTCTCAATGGATAACCTAATTCGCTTCTGCGTTGTTTTATGTATTCTCCAAAAGTAACTTCCATATTTGTATATTTTTCTGTTCGGACTAATTTTGTCCAAAAGTATGGAATATTATTCTGTAATCCAAATTTCGTCGTTTTCGGAAAACATAGCAGGTAACTCGTAAATAGACGCATGTTTTATAATTTACGTTTTTATCAAATAGTTGTAAATCAAATATTTGAGAATAACAACACAAAAAAACGCAAGTTTTTTTGTAGGTTTACGCA
>JAYVGC010000133.1:0-2788 GCA_043772535.1 Flavobacterium sp.
AATAATTACTGGTTTATAAAAAGATTTGTGACCAAAAAAATTAATACTAATTTGTAAGGTATCATTTATTTTACAATCAAGTAATGTAAATTTATACTCGCCATTTTCATTGGAAACTGCTAATTTTTTAATCTTAGTCATTTGTAGTTCCAAAAGCACATCGGATAACAAGTTATTGTCCGATTTTATTTTGCCAGATAAATTAAAGCTTTGTTGTGAAAAAACAACTACTGTAAAAAATAAAGTAAAAACTGCTGAGATAATTGTTTTAATATTCAAAATTAATGTTTATTTAGGTTTTTATTTAGAAATAAGTATGTTTAATTAAATAACAAAACTTTCCTGTTTTTAAAAACAGGAAAGTTAATTTCAAATTTATTACAAAACAAACACAATAAATAAATGTTTAATTTAGTATAAAATGAATTAATTAATTTAAAAAGTTTTACTCAAATACATTTGGTAAAACTTTCAAATTAATCTCTGTGTCCTACCATCCAATGTGTTGAACCATCGCCTAATTCTACTTTTGCACAACCTCCAGCACTACCTGAACATCTTACTTGAGCAACCATAGCGTTTGCATTAATTGAACCAAAAATTGCAAGTGTTACTCCGAACACTACTACAATAAATTTCATTTTTTTCATTGTTAAAAAATTAAAGTTAATAAAAATTTTCATCATTATATCTCGAGAATTTAAAAGATGCATAGTTAGATTTAAATTTAAGAACAATTAGATTGTTCTCGATAAAGACATTCACAATATCTGTATTGCTATGGTCTTTATAGTGTAATTTAAAGCTTTGAATATAATTATTGTTTACCTTTGAATATTGATCTATTACAATTTTATCTTTAAATTGAGATGCCATTGAAAAAACAAATATATTTTTTTTATTAGTAAAAATTCCAGAATTTGTGGAACCTAAACCATCTCTGCTAAAATAACAATCTCCGTTTGATTTTTTTATTATTTTAGGCATAGGTGTGTTATCATTTGTAATTAATTGTTTTTCAAAAATACCATTAGGACTAAATAAAAACACTTTAGGATTTTTATCACAAGTGTATGATATAGAATTATCATTTAATTTTTGAAAAACACCCGAATGCATTGTTATAATTTCAGGATTATAGTTTTCAGCATCAACTTTTAAAACATTTGAAGGAATAATTTTACCTGTTAACATATCCAATGTAAAAAAACCTGATTTATGAGTATTGTCATGAAAAACTTCACCAAAAAATAAATATTTATTTGGTAGATTTTTTAAAGATATTAAAAATGAAATATCAATTTTTTGAGACTTGCTTTTAGTGGTTAAATTAGTGTTTAAATCTAATTGATACAGTTTTGACTTGAGACTATAAATAACATAATTTTGATCAACCATTAAAATATTCGATTCTAATGGCAATTTTAAAATATTATTTTTTCTTATCTTGAACGAACAATCAGAAAAACTTAAATCATATTCTTTTTGTTTAGAAAATAAATTTTGATTACCCTCACTAATACCTGTGTTCGAGAAACATAATTCATAGGTACTTTTTTTATCGAGTTTGTCGTAATCATTTATAAACTCTAAAACAGTGTTTGTAGCAAACTTTCTATCAAAATAATTATCTTTATTTGATGTTGAATTTGAAAAATTCAATAGTAATATGCTAGTAAATATAGCAGCAAAAACTGTTAATAAACCAATTAAAAATTTATTTTTCATCAGAAATAGGATTAAATATTATCGATGAAAATAAAGCACCTATTAATAAAAAGATATTAATTGTTAAATGGTATTTATATTTTAAACCATTTAAAACACCACCACAACCGCAAACTTCATAAAGACCTTTATAGTTTAAATATGAAATGTAAACTGTAAAAATTAATATCATAAAACTTAATAGTAATAATCCAATTTTTTTGTAAAAAATTACAACTAAAACAACTACTATTTCACAAAAAATCACAAGCAACGAAAACCAATTAGCAACTTCTTCAGTAAATAAACTTGTTTTTATTAAATTATTTCTAAATGAATCTAAATTCATTAATTTGTTTATCGCTGTGTAAGAAAAAAAGAATATCAAAAATAGATATAAAACTTCTGCAATGATTTTGTAAATTTTATTTTCAACTTTTTTCATTAAACTCAATTTTATGCTACAAATTAAAAGTTTTTATTTGTTTAACTTGGTAAACTAAAGTTTTTATTTTTGACAACTAAAGTTTTATTTTTTAATTTAGCAAAAAATTAAAAAATGACATTAGGTAGAAAACTCCACAATTTTAGAACTGCAAAAAACATTACGTTTGATAAATTGGCTCTTGAACTAGATATTTCTAAAACTGCAATTATTAAATGGGAAGCAGACAAAGCTAAACCAAGCATTGATAATTTATTAAAATTATGTGATTACTACCAAACTGATGTATATGAATTATTACAAGATGTTTCGAACGTAAACTTTTCGGGTGCTAAATTTAAGGGCAATTCTTATGTTATTTACCCGAGTAATTCAACTATAAATTACTCAAACTCTCCCGAGATTATACAAAGTATTCAAGACAATCAAAAGAAAATTACAGATATCCTATCAATACAAAACGAATTGATTGTAAAATTATTGGAAAAATAATTTTTAGTAAAAAATAATTTTTGAAATTTATGTAAACTAAAAAACCAATATAATCCCAAATATGTTCCGTTGGATTTAACTCTGGTGCGTATGGAGGCAATGGTAATATTATTATATTTTCTGGTATCTCTCATTTTTTAGTTG
>JAYVGC010000134.1:0-17695 GCA_043772535.1 Flavobacterium sp.
AGAATAAAAAAAGTGAAAAATATCCAATCCAATGAATACCTTTGCAGTAGTAGTAATTTGAGTTTTCATGTTATAAAAATTTGGCAGACAGCTTATAAATTGTACTGCAGTTAGTAAGTAACGATTTTTTTGAAGCTCAAATTTACTGCTTTTACGTAGATGCTGGCGCAATTACTTCGTCTGTCCGCTCTTTCAGGCTCGGGTGGGGTTTCGGTCTTGACTTTACACATTGTTTTGTACTTTTATGGTCAGTGATTTACTAAAAGTTTAGGCTATCCAAATCCCAAACTTCAGCAAGCAACAAGACATAAGGCGTCACTTTTGAGCGATAAAAAACCGAAAAATAATTGAAAATTTATTGCAGAAATACCACAAATTGGTATATTTGTAAAAATAATTAAATTATGGCACGAAATACATCAATATTAATTGGAGAATATTACGAGAGTTTTATTAATGGACAAATTGCAACTGGAAAATATAATTCTGTAAGCGAAGTTGTTAGAACTGCTTTGAGACATTTTGAACAGGAAGAAACGAAAACTAAATCGTTAATTGCAGAATTGGAACTTGGAGAAAAAAGCGGAAAAATTCACAATTTTAACCGAACAGAAAATCTAAAACGGTTAAACGAAAATTTCCAAAAGTAATGGCGGAATATATCATAAGTGAAAAAGCCTTAGACGATTTAAATAACATTTGGATTTATACGGCAGAAAACTGGTCGGTTGAACAAGCGAACCGATATTATAACTTGATAATGGACGAAATTGAATTTGTTGCTGAAAATTTTGAAACAACAAAAGATTTTGGGAAAATCCGAAAAGATTACAGATATTCAAAAGTGAAATCACATTTAATATTTTGTAAGCGAGTTGAAAATACTGAAATGGAAATTGTTAGAATTTTGCACGAAAAAATGGATGTTAATAATAGAATTAACGATTAAAAAAGAAAAAGCGAACGCCTACAGCTAGGGTTTCGTTGCGGCTGTAAACCGAGCAATGAAACCCGCGTTAAACGGAACCGCTTACACTTCGGGCAACACTTATGGAGTTTTCGCAAAGTTTAGAGAGAGGAATGTTTTATCATAAAGATGCTATTGCTTTTGGAAGAGAAATCGAAATGAAATATACGCTGTTTTATAATTTTGTTTTAATTACAAGTAGTCAACTAAGATTAGAAAATTTCGAACATATTTTTATTTCAAGACATATTACTGATATACATATAATGAAAACTGCAAATTACTGCCCGAATTTCCTCCCACTTTATCTTTATCCTGAAACCAATGAACAATTAACTACAGATTTAATCCAAGAAAGAGTTTCAAATTTAAACCTAGAAATTGTAAATAAAATTGCAAACGAACTAAATTTAAAATCCACGATCGAAAAAGCAGATTGCGTCGTGCCTCGCAATGACTTTGCCCCCAAAGATATTCTCGGTTATATTTACGCGGTTTTACATGCGCCAAATTACAATGAAAAATACAAGGAATTCTTGAAAATAGATTTTCCAAAAATTCAGTATCCTAAAAACATCAAAACTTTTTGGAATGTGGTTGCGTTGGGTTCGCAAATATGAGAAATTCATTTGTCAGAAATCTCAAAAGTAGAAGATTAAACTACCCAATTTAATGTTGATAGAGGTTGCGTTGTACAAAAACCAACGTTTATCATTGCTCCACTACTTGTTATTCGGACAAAGGAAGAAACGAGAGCTTTGCTCAAATTGGTATAGCAATCTCGTGTTTCAAATTTAAACGATTGTGATGCATCCTTACATCAGCACGACAAAACAGGAAAAGTATACATAAATGAAACGCAATACTTCGAGAATATTCCCGAAATTAGATGGAATTTTTATAAAGGCAGTTATCAACCAGTGCAAAAACGGCTCATAGATCGAAAAAGCATAAAATTAGAATTTGATGATATTACGCGTTGTCAAAAAATAATTATAGCATTATCTGAAACCGATAGATTGATGAAAAAAATTAACAAATAGAAAATATATAAACGCCAAATCTTAACCATACGCAAACAAGCTTTGGCGCAATCGGCATTTGAGACGTACTTTAAATTTATTTTTATACTATTATTTTCAATATTTAATTGAGAACTTCTGGTTTACAAATCCCCTACCTCGCATCGAATAATCAATAAATAAATTTAGTCTTTCTTAGGAACTTTAAACAATAAAATTAAACCTCCAACAAAAAATACTGCAATAAATACAATTGCGGTCCTCATGCTGCCTGTTATTTGGTCTATTATTCCATAAATCGACATTCCAATAACAATACCCACTTTTTCAGAAACATCATAAAAGCTAAAAAAAGAAGTGGTATCATTTGATTCAGGTAAAAACTTTGAATAAGTTGATCTAGACAATGATTGAATGCCACCCATAACTAATCCAACAAAAGCAGCCGTTATATAAAAATGTAAAGGCAATGTTACAAAATAAGCAGCCAAACATATAAACACCCAAATCGAATTTATTACAATTAAAACGCTAATATTACCAAATTTTGCGGATGCTTTTGAGGTCAATACTGCACCTAAAATTGCTACCAATTGAATTACTAAAATACTTATAATTAAACCCGAAGTTTTTTCTGAATTTGACACCCATGACACCTCCTGCTCACCAAAATAAGTAGCAATAAGCATTACAGTTTGCACTGCCATGCTGTACACAAAAAATGCAGTTAAGTACTTTTTTAAACGAATGTTTTGATTTAACAAAATCCACACCTTTTTTAATTCATTAAATCCATTAAAAACGATAGCTTTGGTAAGTTTATTGCTGGTCGCATTTCCATTCGGAAGATAATAAAAAGTATATTGACTAAAAACAATCCACCAAACACCAACCGATATAAATGAATATTGCATAGCCACGATTGACTCTTGCTCGTTTTTACCAATTATAAAAAATAAATTTAAAAGCAATAAAATAACACTTCCGATATATCCTAGCGAATAGCCTTTTGCACTTAATTTATCTTGCTGATCTACAAAAGCAATATCGGGTAAATAAGAATTATAAAAAACAACACTCCCCCAAAAGCCAATCAAGCCAAAAAAGTAGCACGCAATACCAAAATAAATAGTATCGGTTGTTAAAAACGAAAGTCCAATACAAGAAAACGCTCCTAAAAAACAAAAAAATTGCATAAATTTTTTCTTATTACCAATAAAATCGGCTATTCCTGAAAGCAAGGGCGATATAATAGCCACCACCAAAAAAGCAGCTGCCGAAACAAAACTTATTAGTGCTGAATTTTTAAAATTAAATCCCAAAAAAAGAATCGACTTGATGCCTTTACTACTAAAAATCAATCCGTAATATATGGGGAAAATTGATGATGAAATTACTAGCGGATACACCGAATTTGCCCAATCATAAAAAGCCCAAGCATTCATAAGTTTTTTACTTCCTTTTTTAAATAATTTCATTAGTGCCTCTTTTTATTAAATAAGTAACAAAAATGCAAAAAAAAGTCGTCATTGAGACGACTTTACGTAAATATAATATTAAAATTTTAAAATTTTACGCCAAACTTGGCTGCTTCTGCTTTGGCTTGCGGAATTAATGCTTTGATATTTGCAATTCTAGTTTCATCTGCAGGGTGTGTACTCATAAATTCGGGCGGTTTATTACCCCCTGAATTTGCCGACATGCGCGACCAAAATTCTACAGCCTTATCAGGATTATAGCCTGCTATTGCCATTAATATTAATCCTATTTTGTCCGCTTCTGTTTCGTGACTTCTGCTAAAGGGTAACATACCTCCTACCTGCGATGCAGCTCCATACGCTTGCATTGCCATTTGTTGTGTTTCAGCACTTTTTCCGCCGGTAGCAATAGCAACACCTGCACTACCTACCTGCTGCAACAAACCTGCACTCATTCGTTGCTGCCCATGATTTGCTAATGCATGTGATACTTCATGACCCAAAACGGTTGCCAACCCCGCATCGTCTTTAGTAATGGGTAAAATACCCGAATACACAACTATTTTGCCGCCAGGCATGCACCATGCATTTACATCTTTACTTTCAACGAGCTTGTATTCCCAACGATAATCGGTTAAATATCCCGCCTGACCGTTGGCAGTTAACCACCTTTCGGCGGCAACTTTGATTTTTGTGCCTATATTTTCTACTCTTTTAGCATCAGCGGTCGCTACAATTACTTTGTTCTCTGTCAAAAACTGGCTGTATTGTTGAAATGCAGATGGTAAAATTTCGCTATTTGACACTAACGCTAAAGTACTTTTTCCTGTAAATGGATTCGTAGCACATGAATAAATTATTGCTAATAAAGCGACAATTACAATTATTTTTATAGAATTCATTTTTATTTTGTTTATATATGACACAATTAATTTTGTTCTTGGCGACCCTATGCTATTGAACCTACCTTTACGCTTTGAGGTGGTTTACTATTTATATGGCGATAAATCAAAAAGTTTAAAAACATAAATTCGCGGGCATTTAAAACAACTACGTACAAATTTACACTTTAAAATTGGATAATTATGAGCCAATAATATGAATTTCTGTAAAATCTTTTGGAATATCAAAGGTATTATTTTTAAAATTAACTTGTTCAAATTCAAATTTTTCTTTATCAATTTCAATTGATGCTACGTTGAAAGGCAATGACTTGAGGTCAATTTTTACAGTTTCATATTGTGTTTCAAATAATCCTTCAATATGTTGCAAAATAATTAACTCATTTTGTTTACCCGTTAATTTGAAAGTTTTATAACTGTAGCGTCCCTTATTGTAATCATAGCCATCGTGTGCATCTTCATATACAACTGATGTTTCTTTGCCAAATTTATAGTATATTTGAAGTGTTAAATTCGGATTTTCAATTTGACCAACGTGCTGTTGAATTGGATATTTTGGAATAATAGCACCTTCTTTTATAAAAATAGGAATTTGATCGTAATCGGTAGCAACCCAAAATTCTCTACTCCCTTCTAAAACCTCGTTAGTCCAATAATTTATCCAATTTCCTTTCGGAAGATACATTCGTCTGCCTTGTGCATTTGGTTCTAAAATAGGACAAATTAACATTTGATTGCCAAATAAAAACTCATCGGTTCGATAATGTGTTTGTATATCGGCTTGGTCATAGTACACCAAGGGTTTCAACATTGGAACTCCATCATTAACATAATTCCAAAACATCGTGTATAAATAGGGTAATAATTGATATCGTAATTCAACAAATTTTCGGGTTATATCGACTACCTCGGTTCCAAAGCTCCACGGTTCTTGCTCTCCATGATGTCCCGACGAATGTGTTCGGCAAAACGGATGAAAAACACCCAACTGAATCCAACGGGTGTATAATTCAGCTGAAGGTTGCTCTGCAAATCCACCAATATCAGACCCCGTAAAACCCATTCCTGATAGTGACATGCGTTGCATTTGAATATTTGCAATCCATAGATGTTCCCAAGTTGCTATATTATCACCTGTCCAAGAAGAGCTGTACCGTTGTGCTCCAGAATAGGCCGATCGGGTAATAATAAATGGTCGTTTTGGGTATGCAAATCGCTTTACACCTTCATACGTTGCGCGAGCCATTTGAGTGCCATAAATATTGTGTGCTTTTCGATGACTGCACGGATTTCCGTCGTAATCATGACGTACATCCATCGGAAATGTTTTACCAGGCACATCCATTACTGCGGGTTCATTCATATCGTTCCAAACACCCTTTACTCCTACCTCTGAAATTAATTCTTTAAATAAACCTGCCCACCATTCGCGCACCGTAGGATTTGTGTAATCAGGAAAATTACAATCGCCAGGCCATACCTTTCCTTTCATATAAGGTCCGTCTGCACGTTTACAAAAGTAGTCTTTGGATAAAGCTTCGTCATAAACAAAATATCCTTTATCAATTTTTATTCCTGGATCAATAATTACAACTGTTTTAAATCCGTCTTTCGCCAATTCGGCTACCATTCTTTTTGGGTCTGGAAAGTACTCTTTGCTCCATGTAAAACATCTAAACCCTTCCATATAATCGATATCTAAATAAATAGCATCGCACGGAATTTGAAGTTCTCTAAATTTATTTGTAACTTCTTTTACCTTACTTTCAGGAAAATAACTCCATTTACATTGATGATATCCTAATGCCCACAAGGGTGGCATTTCAGGTTTACCAGTAAGATGAGTATATGTTGTAACTACGTCTGCCATTTTTGGACCATATATAAAATAGTAATTCATTTCTCCGCCGTCTGCCCAAAAACTCGTTATGTTTTTTCGTTCATTACAAAAATCGAAATGCGAATGAAAACTATTATCAAAAAAAATTCCATATGCCTTTTCATTTTGTAAACCTATATAAAAAGGAACAACCTTATACAACGGTTCTTGGTCTTTTTGAAATGCATATTGATCGGTTGCCCAATTGCTTAATCGTTTTCCTTTTAGATTAAGATGCGTGGCCTTATCGCCCAGACCGTAAAAACTTTCACCGGCTTGCGATGCTTTGGTCATTTTTACTATATTTCCGCCATATTCATAACATTCTTCCCAATGAAAACCGATCTCATCTTCAAGAATAACGTCACCGTTTAGTTCGTAAATACCTACCCTACAATCTGCTTTTTTAATTACAACAAAAATTTTGCTGGTTTGTATTTTATAAGAATCTTTGTTTTCGGTCACTTTTAAAACGTTAAAACCATGCGACTGTGTTTTATCGATGGCATACGAAAAATCATTACTAAAATATCCTTTAGCAGTAAATCTAAATCGTACCAAGCTATCGCGAAGCACTGTAACTTTCAATAGTACGTTGTTATCGGTATGAAAAAGTATCGAGTCAACGTCTTGCGAATATGATATTATTTTTGACGGAAATAAATCGCCTTTGTGCTCTAGTTCGGTATTTAAAATCATATTTATGTTTTTTGACAACGTGTCAAATTTACTTTAGTTACAGTTATATTCAAAAAATAGTTTGTACATATTGTTGACTACAACGTTATCGAATGGGAATTTAAAAAAAATCAACAGCATTTTGCTCTTAATCGTTAGGATAATTTAAAAACACAAATACCTATCGGCGGTATTGTAATTTGAGCTGAAAATTCGCGTTCGTTCCAAGATTCATTTTCAATTGCAATGGCTTTTAAATTGCATACGCCGCTGCCACCATAATCGTTTTTATCCGAATTAAAAATTTCGATCAACGTACCTTTCACAGCTAGTCCAATTTTATAATCTGTTCTAACTACAGGTGTAAAATTGCATACCACAATTATATTGTCATTATAATTAGTTCCTTTTCGGATGTAGGACAGCACTGCATTTTGATTATCTGAATAATTTATCCATTCAAATCCATCTGCTGTAAATTGCTTTTCGTATAAGGCTGGAAAAGATTTATATAGTACATTCAAATCGGTGATGCACTTTTTAATACCTGCATGATAGCTAAATTGAAGTAAATGCCAATCTAAACTTTGTTCAAAATTCCATTCAGACGACTGCCCAAATTCGTTACCCATAAATAGTAATTTAGTTCCTGGATGCGTAAACATGAATCCATAAAGCAAACGTAGGTTGGCAAATCGTTGCCATTCGTCGCCACTCATTTTATTTAAAATTGACTTTTTTCCGTAAACTACCTCATCATGCGAAAGCGGCAACATAAAATTTTCGGTAAATGCATAAGTCATCGAAAAGGTTACATCATTTAGATGAAATTTGCGATGCACGGAATCTTTTTGAAAAAATTGTAACGTGTCGTGCATCCAACCCATCATCCATTTCATACCAAAACCTAAACCGCCAATCGAAGTTGGTCGAGAAACCATCGGAAAACTGGTACTTTCTTCGGCAATTGTTTGTACATCGGGAAAGTTATAATACACTGCTTGGTTAAAATCTTTAAGAAATGAAATGGTATCTAAATTTTCTCTACTACCAAAAATATTTGGTTCCCATTCGCCTTCTTTTCTTGAATAATCAAGGTATAACATTGATGCTACTGCATCTACTCGCAGGCCATCAACATGATAATTTTGTAACCAAAAAAGAGAATTACTAATCAAAAACGATCGTACTTCATTGCGTCCGTAATTAAAAATCAAACTTTTCCAATCGGGATGGTATCCTTTGCGACGATCAGGATGTTCAAATAAATTGGAACCATCAAAAAAGCCTAAACCGTGCGCATCATCGGGAAAATGCGATGGTACCCAATCTAAAATCACTCCAATTCCTGCTTGGTGAAATTGATCTACCAAAGCCATAAAGTCTTGTGGTTTTCCGAACCGCGACGTTGGTGCAAAATATCCTACTAATTGATAGCCCCACGATGGATCGTACGGATATTCCATAATCGGCATAAATTCTACATGCGTAAATCCCGTTTCTTTTACATATTGTACCAAATCTATTGCCATTTCTAGGTAGGTCAAAAATTTACCCTCGGCATTTCGTTTCCACGAACCTAAATGAACTTCATAAACAGAATAAGGATTGTTTAAACCGTTATTTTCGTATCGAAATTTCATCCACTTGGCATCGTTCCAATCATAATTTAAATCCCATATAATTGAGGCCGTGCGTGGCGGATGTTCACAATATAATGCAAACGGATCGGCTTTTTCGGTAATTATACCGCCGTTATTGGATTGGATTTTATATTTATAAGACGAACCTTTAGCTACATTTGGAATAAATCCTTCCCAAATACCAGATCCGTCCCAACGAACATTGAGCTGATGATTAGCTTGCACCCAAAAATTAAAATCGCCAACAACGGCAACAGAACTTGCAGACGGCGCCCAAACAGCAAAATAAACACCTTTAATTCCATTTACTTCAGTTAAATGTGCTCCTAATTTTTCATATAATTTAAAATGCTTGCCCGCTTTGAACAAGTCGATATCAAAATCTGTGAAAAAAGAATGTGAAATTGTATGGTTCATTTGCTAGTTTAATTTTAACTTATTTATCTTTAAGATCTTATGAAAATTTAGTTTTTTAAATTCTCATTACTATGCGCAGCATTTTTTAATTTTCTATAAAAATAGTAGTGTTGTTGCTGTATTGCTTTTGCTATATTTTTAGATTGCAAAAGTTTTATTTCAGTTACAATTTACGCAAATTAATACTTATTTATCTTTAAATATAGATCTGTCGTAAAAGTTGTACCACTTAAAAATTAAAGGCAATCTTATAATTATATTTTTACTACTAATGCACAATATCGATTTTAAAAAGATGAAATGGCAACGTTGGATGCAACTCTACATAATTCCACTCTTTGTCCCAAATATAGCTATTCCCCGTAATTAAATCGGTTACCCTAATTGTTTTATTAAACGAAATTTTTACCATAGTTTGCTTTGAATAATACGCATCAAGGCTGCAAATCATTATGGTTTCGTTTTCATGTTTATCATCCCATTTATGATAAGCTATTATTTGTTCACTTTGCGTTTCTAAAAACTGTATGTTATTGGTTTGTTGCAACGATATTTGTTCTTTTCTGATTTGATTAATTATAGTAATGAGTTGTGTTATTTTGTTTTGCTGCTCCCAATTCCATAATTGGCGTTGGTATTTTTCGCTGTTTTGATACTCTTCTTTGCCTGGAATTGCTTCAGAAACCATTAATTCAAAAACAGGACCATAAATACCGACGGACGAACTTAGAGTTGCAGCCAAAAAATATTTTTGCAAATAGGTTGCCTCTGGTGCACCTTGTAATGCGTACGGATTAATATCGGGCGTATTGGGCCAAAAGTTAGGTCTAAAAAATTCTTTTTGATTGGTTTTCGACAATTCATTTATATAGTCCTGTAACTCGGTTTTCGAATTTCTCCAAGTAAAGTAAGTGTATGATTGCGTAAAGCCTTGCTTAGCGAGCTGATTCATAATTTTAGGACGCGTAAACGCTTCGGCTAAAAACAAAACATCAGGGTGTTTTTTCTTTATTTCAGCAATAAGCCAACCCCAAAAATAAAATGGTTTTGTGTGTGGATTATCAACTCTAAATATTTTAACATCACATTTTTCGACCCAAAATAACGCTATATTGAGTAATTCTTTCCATAAATTATTCCAGTCTTGCGTTTCATAATATATGGGTAAAATATCTTGGTATTTTTTTGGTGGATTTTCGGCATATTGCACCGTACCATCAGGGCGCCATTTAAACCATTGCGGAAATTGAGTTACATAAGGATGGTCAGGTGCGCATTGCAAGGCAAAATCCATTGCAATTTCAATATCGAGCTTTTTGGCAGTTTTAACTAAAGTCATAAATTCGTCGATAGTTCCTAAATCAGGATGTATTGCTGTATGCCCACCATATTTAGAACCTATCCCCCATGGCGACCCAACATCATCTACATTTGCGTTTGTAGCGTTGTTGATTCCCTTTCGATTTACTGCTCCGATTGGATGAATTGGCGGAAAATACAAAGTATCAAAACCCATACTTGCTATTCGAGGCAATAATTTTTCGCAATCGGCAAAAGTACCGTGCTTATCCGCTTCACGCGATGCTGACCTAGGAAAAAATTCGTACCACGTACTAAAAAGTGCTTTTTTTCTATCAACATAAATTTGCCATGCTACCGATTGATTGGCTAAAATTTTGGTTGGATATTTTTTAAAAATTAGCTTTAAATTTGGTGAAACTGCTTCAATAATTGCTAGGTCATATTTTTTTTCGTTTGCAAAAAGTGCCGACAAGGCTGTTAAATATTTTTTTTCTGCTGCTAGTACTGTTGTTAAAAGTGGCTTTAAATACTCAATTCCTTCCAGCAATTCTGATTTAACATCTTGGTTATCGGCAATTTTTTTTTCAATACCATACTGCCAATTTAAAGCATAATCAATCCAAGCTTGAACAAAGTATGTATAATAACCTTGTTTTTCGACGGTAAAAACAGCATCAAACGTATCATTTGAGTTTATATTCATCCGTACTTCCGTCCATTTTTTATCTTTTTCGTGTTTAAATTGCACTGCGGCTTCAATCACATCGTGTCCGTCAGAAAAAACGTCAGCAGTTACATGAACTCCTTGATTTACAATTCTTTTTATAAAAAATTGCCCATTATCTAATTGTGGCAAAACGTTTTCAATAAGTACTCTTTTTTGATTTAACATATTGTGATTATTTTATGATGTGAAATATATAAAAAAATAATAATAATTACTAAATTGCATCGTACTTTATTTAATCATTAAAATAATACTTTAGCCATTGAAAATTCCTTCATTTATTATCTTTACTGGTAAATTTTTACAATTTATATCACCAAAATTAGCATCTCTTTACGTAGCAAAATTATTTTCTACACCGTTTAAACATAAAATTCCTAAACGTGAATTAGAAATGGATGCAAACAGCAGGCAAACTGTGCTATTCATTCCTCAAATAAATAAAGAAATTGTTACTTATAATTACGGGCATTCAGAAAAAAAAATACTGCTGGTTCATGGTTGGTCAGGACGTGGCACTCAGTTATTTAAAATAGCCGACGAATTAATAAAAAATGGTTATTCGACAATAAGTTTCGATGCACCCGCTCATGGAAAATCAAAAGGAGCCACTACATTGCTGCCCGAGTTTGTGTTTTGTATCATAGAACTAGAAAAAAAATTTGGCCCTTTTGACTTTGCTATTGGTCATTCACTTGGTGGGATGTCAATTTTAAAAGCAATAAGTGATGGATTAGTGCTAAAAAAAGCAGTTATCATTGGTAGTGGAGATTTGATTCAGGATATTATTACTGATTTTTTAAAGAAGTTACAGCTATCACAAAAAGTAGGATTATTGATGAAACAGTATTTTGAAAAAAAATCAGGCACATCCATGGAAAGTCTTTCATCGTATATATCAGCAGCACAGGTATCAAATGCTGTATTAATAATTCATGACAGTGACGATGACGATGTAAATGTTACATGTGCCTATAACATTCACAAACATTTACTAGGTAGTGAGTTGATGATTACTGAACATTTAGGCCATCGAAAAATTTTGGGTGATAAAAAAGTAATTGAAAAAATTATAAATTATTTAAGCTAATTATTATGAAAAATCTATTGTATTACATTTTAATGCTATCGGTATTGGGTTGTAATGGTCAAAAAAAAGAGGTGCCAAAAGGTGTTGAAAAAACTAAATTTGCAGTTACAAAAACGGATGCTGAGTGGAAAAAAATTTTAAGTCCCGAAGCATATCAAGTACTCAGAAATAAAGATACTGAACAAGCGTTTGTGGGTGTCTACACTACTACTTTCGAAAAAGGCATTTATGTATGTGCTGCTTGTGGAAACAAATTATTTGACTCGGACTCTAAATTTCATTCGGACTGCGGCTGGCCTAGTTTTGATAAAGCAATAAAGGGTTCGGTAATTTATAAAACAGATAGTACTTTTGGGATGCAACGTACCGAGGTTATGTGTGCCAATTGTGGTGGTCACCTTGGTCATGTTTTTGATGATGGCCCAACAAAAACGGCACAACGTTTTTGTACAAATTCGGTTTCGGTTAAATTTATAAAACAATAAATATGAAATTCAATACAGAAAAATCAGAGGCAGACTGGAAGTCGGAATTGGGTGAAGAGCGTTATAGAATTTTACGTCAAAAGGGCACCGAGTATCCACATACAGGAAAGTATAATTTGCATTATGAAAAAGGTACTTATTGTTGTGGTGCTTGCGGAACGCCGCTGTTTGAAAGCGATTCGAAGTTTGATGCACATTGCGGCTGGCCTAGTTTTGACGAATCTATTACGGGTGCTGTTACTTATGTAAAAGATGTGTCGCAGGGAATGATGCGAACAGAGATTGTGTGCACCAATTGTGGTGGTCATTTAGGTCACGTTTTTGATGATGGACCTACTAAAACCGGGCAACGGTATTGCGTTAATTCGTTATCGGTTGATTTTAAAGAATAATGTTTGTTTAACTAATAGCCCTTTTTGTTGCGTGAAGGATGTAGTGGAGCTCTTTTTTAATTTGGCGTTTTTCCGCCAAATTAAAAAAAGCGGGAACGTAAGCCTGACGGTCTTTTTGCCGGCACGCCCAAATTAAAAAAGCACATTTTATTTTTTAAATTTTACGAGTCCCTGTTTTAACCAGTTTTCGTAATCGGTACTATTGGGCGTATAGCTTATTGGTGTATTAAGGTTTTGCTCTTTTAAATTTATTAAAACATAAAATGGCTGGGTATTTGTTTTGTATTTTGTGATGATAAAATCGGTCCATTTATCTCCAATTGTGATAATTTTATTATTGGTTTGTTTAGAAATAAATTGTTTTGATATTGGTAACGGTCTATTGTCGTCGAGATATAGTGAAATTAAAATGAGGTCGTTTTTTAATATTTTAAGTATTTTTTTGTCGCTCCAGACGTTGTTTTCCATTTTTCGGCAATTTACGCATGCGTGTCCTGTAAAATCAATCATTATTGGTTTATTGGCTTTTTTTGCTGCTGCGATTCCGAGGTCATAATCGGTGTATATCATGATGCCATTTGGACCAATTTCGCTTCCATCAGAACCGTTTACGGTTTTAATATTTGTTGCACCTAGTAAACCAGTTGGGCTTTCGCTATAGGTTTGCGGTGGTGGAAAAGCACTTATTAATTTAAGCGGTGCACCAAAAAGCCCTGGTATCAAATAAATAACAAATGACAGAACGGTTATTGCCAAGAATAGTCGTGATACTGAAATAGCGACTAAATTAGAATCGTGTGGCAGTGTTAATTTACCGAATAAATAAAGTGCCCATGTGATAAAAATAGCAATCCAAATGGCTAAGAATACCTCTCGTTCAAGCAAGTGCAGCTGTAATACTAAATCGGCATTTGATAAAAATTTGAACGCAAAAGCTAGTTCTAAAAAACCCAATGAAACTTTAACCGCATTAAGCCATCCGCCAGATTTTGGTAATGATTTTAACCAATTTGGAAATAGCGCAAACAGCATAAATGGCAGAGCTAATGCAGTGGAAAAACCAAGCATTCCGATGACAGGCGCAATACCGCCGTTGGAAGCGGACTCTACCAATAAAGTGCCAACAATTGGTCCTGTGCATGAAAAAGATACTATGGCCAATGCTAAAGCCATAAACAAGATACCAATAATGCCGCCCTTATCGGCTTGTTTATCAATAGAGTTTGCCCATGAATTAGGAAGCATAATTTCAAAAGCTCCTAAAAATGATGCAGCAAATAGTACAAGTAACACAAAAAAAGCAAGATTAAACCATGGGTTTGTTGCTAATGCATTTAGGGCATCGGCACCAAAAATGGCATTGATGGCTAAACCTAATACAACGTAAATTGCAATGATTGAAAAGCCGTAGATAAATGCATTTTTAACTCCTTGCGCTTTGTTTTTGCTTTGTTTTAAAAAAAAGCTAACGGTCATTGGAATCATTGGAAAAACGCATGGAGTTACTAGGGCTGTTAATCCGCCAAGAAAAGCAAGTATAAAGATACTCCACAGTCCTTTTTGACTTATTGGAGTCGAAATGTTTGTACTAAATTGTTTGGGGGCAGTTTGCTGGTTTTGGTTGTGAATTTGCTGTTGTGAATTTGGATTTACATTTGACAAATGCTTGGTTGCAGTTGGCTTTATTTTGGCTGAAATAGGTAAATCAAAGTTAAAATCTTTGGTATCGTTTATGCAAACATCTTTGCAAACTTGATACTCTACGTGTAAAAATATTTTTGAATTTGCTGTATTTATAATTTTAATTTTTTGGGTAATTGTGACCGTTTTTTCAAAAAAATATTCGTCAACTTCAAAAACGTCATTAAACTTTTTTTTGTAAGAGCTTTCGGTCGCTTTACCCACTAAATTATAATTTGATTTTTGATTTTTGAAAGTTAAAAGCATTGATAATGGACCGCCTTCTGGTGTGTATTGCGAATACAAATGCCAATCGGGATCAATAATGCCATTTAAAATTATATTGAATTCGGTTTGCGATATTTTTTCAAGTTTTGAAGTCCATTTTACTGGTTTCAAAATTTGTGCGGTAGCAGTATAAAATGTTAAAAATAGGAGTAAAACGGGCGTGAATTTTTTCATTATGATGTTGTAATTTTTAAAATTGAATTTGTTTTGTCAGTAACTTTAAATCGGTTATCAAGTCTGTAATTAATTATCCAAATAACGATATTGTTGCAATTGCATAAAAGCCAAATATTGTTTTTTTCGATTGTAGATAACTTACAATCTTTCAAGAATTTACTTACTTTTTTTTTGCCATTAAAACCAAAAGGATAAAACAAATCGTCGTTATTATGTTTTCTTAAAATGAGCGGAAATAGCAACAATTTTTTGTCAACAAATATAGTACTTGCATCTGTAATTGAGAGTACATCTACATCAGAAAATGAAATTTTTATGGGATTTTTAACTTCATTTTGACTTTCGTTAATAAAAAATGAGTTTTTTAAAACAGGATCTGTTTTTTTTGAAAGTACTAGTGTCGTTCGATTTTTTATTAAAACATAATTTTCTGAAAAAACTTTTTTTCCAGATTCTGCAGTTACTAATTGGTATACATCGGTCCAAGAAGTAAAATTAAATTTTGTAAGCCATTGGTATAGATACGATTCATAATTAGATAACTTAGTTAGTTGTACGAGATCAATTTCAATAGCATTATCGTGTTCGGCAACCACGCTAAGATACACCATTTTTGAAGCATCGGCTATCAAGGATTGTGCTTGATTTAAATTTTTTAAAGTGTTTAAAAAATTGGGCAATAAGTTGGGTTGTAATTGTTTTAATATAGGAATTACATCAATACGGATTTTATTTCTAAGATATTTAGTTGATGCATTACTTGAGTCTTCGCGCCATTTGATATTATTGTTTTGTGCAAAATTTAAAATATCGGTTCGTGAAAATGGCAACAGCGGTCGAATGGTTGTGTTATTTTGAGCTGGTATTCCTGTCAATCCTTCTATTCCAGTGCCTCGCGACAAATTAATTAAAAAGGTTTCGA
Source organism: Flavobacterium sp. (assembly GCA_043772535.1). GTDB lineage: Bacteria > Bacteroidota > Bacteroidia > Flavobacteriales > Flavobacteriaceae > Flavobacterium. The sequence continues at coordinate 16,050 of JAYVGC010000134.1, forward strand.
GACTATCATCGAGGTGGTGTGCTGTTAGTAAAAAATCGTATGAATTTATATTTAACTGCTCTTTAAACCACGAGTATCTTAAATTTCGGGCAGCTACTTGAATTGATAGTTTATGCTCGTTTGCAAATTTTTGGGTATTAAATTTCTGAATAATGAGCGGTACTTTTAAACTAATGCACATTTCTTGTACAAATTGCTGGTCCCCATCGCTTTCCGTATCTCTTAAATTAAAATTACAATGTAATACTGCAATTTGATATTTTAATAATTGTAATAAGTACACCAAAACTACGCTGTCTAAACCGCCACTAACTGCTACAAATATTTTTTTATGCTTCAAAAAAGGAAACGAATTATCTAAATGTTGTTTAAATTGAGGTAGCATTTTAAAAATATTTTAGTTCAATCAGCACACTGAATAGTACTTGACATAATAAAAAAAATCGTTTCATTTTATAGGAACGATTTTATAAAATGCAGTACTATTACAATATAACAAATATACGCATTTTTTTTTAGCCACTATCTGTAGTGATTATTTAATTAAGTATGACGCAACATTTTTACTTTTTACGTTTGAAATGATTAAAGTGATACGACTTATATTGCCTCCAATAAATTGTATCATGATTTACTTTTTAACATAAAATACGCATTAGATAGGTCAAATTTAAAATAATATGCTTTAGAATAGTTTCAAAGTACATTACATCATAGTTTTGGTTTTATTTTTAAAGCAATTTTAAAAACCATAAGTCTGTATATTTTTCAATATAAGCACTTATTGCAATGGTTCTATGTATTAAAATTGAATCTGTTTTTTGAGTATTTTCGTGGAGCACAAAAGTTCTAAATAATACCTCTACATTATAAGATATCTTCGCAAATGTTAGTACAACTTCAGTACCAAAAAAAACGGTAACAATTGAAAGCATCACTACTATAATCATCTTTTAATTCTTTGATTACTTCTTATGTTTGTTATCGCTCGCTCATATGTTTCTCTACTTGCTATGCTACGGCACATGATCAATATTTATGAAACTACCAATTTCAGGGTGATAGCATCTACCAAGTTGCGCTTATTTATGATAAATTTTTTGTTCTGAAAAAAGTTTAAATTGTTTGGATTGATGATTTATATCCACTTGCACAACTTAATTTTATTACAGCTAGATTGGATGCAATACACTCTCAAAATTTAATTTTTTTTCAACATTAAACTAAAATAACAATTTCGTTTAAAAATGTTATCACTTTACGGGTATTAAATATCTCGAAATTCTTAAAGTGAAATTTTGTAATGCTACGTATTGAGATTTACGTAGCTAATTTACACTATTTTTTCTATTGCGTAATTGCTGATAAACAACGTTAAATAATTCTGTTAAGTCATTAAAAAGAAATATTTTGACGTATTTATATGAAAATAAAAAATATAAACGATTAGCAAAAATGTAAATTATTGATTATCAAATAGTAATATAATTAGTATTCATTAGTTATTATGATTTTTTGATTGTACCTTTGCAAAATATTTAAAATATAATATGAATAAATTTGAACAATTAGGATTGAGTGAATCGTTACTGAAGGCGATTTTAGATCTAGGATTTGAAAATCCGACCGAAGTACAGGAGAAAGCG
>JAYVGC010000135.1:0-17691 GCA_043772535.1 Flavobacterium sp.
TCGTCGCCTTCTTCAAGAATCATTTTGGCATTTATAAATGTTTGTTTAAAACCTTTTAATTGACCTTGCTCTTCGGGCGTCAAATCATCGCTTTCGCTAAATGGTTCTGTATCCACAATAAATAATCGAATTGGCAAGCCTATTTGAGGTGCGGCCAAACCTACGCCGCAAGCATTATACATCGTTTCATACATGTTGGTAAGCAACTCTTTAAAATTTGGATAATCTTGAGCAATATCTTCTCCAATTTTCCTTAAAACTGGATCGCCGTAGCCTAAAATTGGTAAAATCATTGTATTAATTTTTAATTTAGATTATAATATAAAAATAATCTATTTTTTGCAAAAGTAAACATTTGTCATAAATAAAGAAAGACTTAGTTTAATTTTAAGATTTGACTACAATTAATGCGTATTTCTGTGCAAAGTTTGGGGTTTTCGTTTAAAGATTTTCCATAAGAAGGGATGATCTTTTGCAGTTTTTTTTGCCATTCTTCCGATTCAAATTCGTCGGTAAAACAGCGTTGCAGTAAGTCAATCATTGCGTGTACAGCCGTTGACGCTCCTGGCGAGGCACCTAGTAATGCCGCTAAAGTTCCGTCGTTGGTGCAAATTACCTCTGTTCCAAACTCTAAAACACCGCCTTCTTTTTCATCTTTTTTAATTACCTGAACACGTTGACCGGCTTGCAGTAGCTCCCAATCGGCTGCTACTGCATTTGGAAAATAGTGCCGTAAAGCTTCGATTCTATCTTCATTAGATTGTAAAACTTGTTGAATAAGGTATTTTGTTAGCGATATATTATGCAATCCTGCGGAAATCATAGGTACAATATTATCTAATTCAATAGATTTTATTAAATCGAGATAAGAACCGTTTTTTAAAAATTTAGTTGAAAATCCAGCAAAAGGACCAAAAAGCAACTCCTTTTTACCATTAATAATTCGTGTATCTAAATGCGGAACCGACATAGGTGGTGCGCCAACACTGGCTTTGCCATAAACTTTTACAGCATGTTGCTGAATAACGTGCGGGTTACTACATTTAAGCCATTGCCCTGACACAGGAAACCCGCCATATCCTTCGCCTTCCATAACATTTGCCTTTTCGAGTAATAGCAACGATCCGCCACCAGCACCAATAAAAACAAAATCTGCCGATGTTTTAATGGATTGATTGCCTGAACGATCTTTAATTTTGATGCGCCACGTTTTATCGTCACGTTGGCGTAACTTTTTTACGTCGTGACTGTACTTAATTGTGACTCCTTCTAAATGAGATAAATAATGTAACAATTGACGTGTTAATTCGCCAAAATCAACATCGGTACCCAGTTTCATATAAGTACCTGCAACTGGTTCACTTTTACTACGACCATTCATTACAAGTGGCATCCATGAAGTAAGTACATCAAAATCGGTTGTGAAATTCATGTCAGTAAACAACGGATTTATACGTAATGCATCAAAGCGTTTTTTTAAATAATCTACGTTTTCTTGTCCCCAAACAAAGCTTAAATGAGGAACGGAATGAATAAATTTTTCGGGTGCTTCAATATTATTTTCGGCAACTAAATAACTCCAAAATTGTCGCGACATCTCAAATTGTTCGGCAATCGAAATGGCTTTTTTAGCATCAACAGATTCATCTTCAAGTTGCGGCGTATAATTTAATTCACAAAAAGCAGCATGCCCAGTACCAGCATTATTCCAAGCGTCAGAGCTCTCTGCTGCGGCTTTATCCATTCGTTCAAAAATTTCAATTTCGCAATTTGGATGCAACATTTTTAGTAAAACGCCCAAGGTTGCGCTCATAATGCCGGCACCGATAAGCACAATTTTATTTTTCTTCATATATTTATTATCTTTTTTAATGAAATAGGATATCTTTATTTACATTGTTTAACTAAAATTGCATTGATATATTTAATGGTTGATGTGCTTCCGAAAATTACAAAATCATTTTCGATTCAAAAAATCTTGAAGCATAATTGTTGCGGCAATTTCATCAATTAAAGCCTTATTTTGTCGCTTTTTTTTGTTCAAGCCACTATCAATCATCGTTTGAAACGCCATTTTTGATGTAAAGCGTTCGTCCATTCGGATGACCTGTTTCTCAGGAAATTTTAATTTGAATTTAGTTACGAAGTCTTCAATTATTAATGTGCTTTGTGATGGCTGACCATTCATCTGTTTTGGTTCGCCAATAACTACTTTACTCACATTTTCGATTTTAAAATAATTTTCCAAAAATGAAATTATTGTTTCCGACATAATTGTAGTTAGTCCAGATGCAATAATTTGAAAATCGTCTGTTACGGCAATTCCAGTGCGTTTTAATCCGTAATCGATGGCTAAAATTCTTGACATTTTATGTTTTTATAGGACTAAATTCTATCGAGTAACTCCTTTAATTATAAATCACTGTGTAAGTTTGCTCTATATACAATGTAAAAAATGAACTACCTTTTTTTAGGTTTTTTGTGTTTTTACAAGAAGCGCAACCCTTGCGGTATTATTTATAATTATTACTTTTTTACAAAGGTAATAAAGATTTTCATACGTGCTTTTTTTTAATAGACTTGTTATTTAAATTTATTATTCTATTTTTGAATCATATTGACTTTGAATGAAAAATTATCTAATTTATTTAAGTTACGGCAGCACTAATTATCATAACGAAACGTTGTTTTCGTAACTAACATTTTATAAATACCACAAAAACAATGGCGTACAAGTCATATTATACACAGATAATGTGGCTTTTTTGCAAAAATAGAATAGATGTGCCACTTTTATACCATGCAATAACGGTCGCCCAAATAAAATCGTGGAGTGGAATTATAAATTTTAGTCATCGAACAAAAATTATGGTGCTACAAGACGTAGTTTCAAAATATGCAGATAATTTTTTATTTATTGATAGTGATACTCATTTTTTTAAAAATTGTGACTCTATTTTTTTACAAATTAGTAGAGGTGAAATTATATTTAACAAATGCGAAAATAAATTAGCGGATAACCAAGGACGGATTAACAAAAAATTAAAACGTTTTTTTACCAAACAAAATTGTTTTTCGACAATATTAGACCAAACCATTTTTTTTGATCTGCAACTTACGATTTGCAATACGGGCACTATTGGATTTAATTCGAAATACAAATCAATTTTACGAAAAGTAGCGCAATTAGTTGCTACTTTATATTCTTTATGTTCATTATTTGTGATGGAGCAAGTTGCATTTAACTATTATTTTCAAACGGTTAAAAAAACCTATCCTATCAGAAAAGTACATTCACCATTATTGGTCATTTAAAGAATTTAGATTGATTGTAAAATCTTTTTTTGATTACAATACATGTACAGATTTTTACCAAATAGTTATCGAAAGTGATAAAATTAATCCGGAATACTTATCGGCTGAAAAACGTACTTATAAAATGATGACGTTTTGGCAAAAACAAATTTAAAAAGTAACAAAAGGTCGAAAATAAAAATTATGGATTACCAATTGTAACGATTTAAGAATCATATAGTATATTTGCCACTAAAAATAATCATAAGAACATAATAACTTTTACAGATAAATATGACAAGTTTACAAATTAGCATCGAAAATGCGTGGGATAATAGAGCATTACTTCAAGAACAAACTACAATAAATGCTATACGAGAAGTACTATCACTTTTAGATACTGGAGCATTACGAGTGGCCGAACCTACCAACGAAGGCTGGATTGTAAACGAATGGATTAAAAAAGCAGTGGTGCTCTATTTTCCGATTCAAAAAATGGAAACATTAGAAAGCGGTATTTTTGAATACCATGATAAAATGCATTTAAAATCAGGTTATGCTGAAAAAGGCATTCGTGTTGTACCACCAGCAGTAGCTAGGTATGGCGCTTACATTAGCAAAGGCGTAATTTTGATGCCCAGTTATGTAAACATTGGTGCTTATATAGACGAAGGTACGATGGTTGACACATGGGCAACTGTAGGTAGCTGTGCGCAAATTGGTAAAAATGTACATTTAAGTGGCGGTGTGGGTATTGGTGGCGTTTTAGAACCACTTCAAGCAGCACCGGTAATTATAGAAGATGGCGCATTTATTGGGTCAAGATGTATTGTAGTAGAAGGAGTAAAAGTTGAAAAAGAAGCTGTTTTGGGAGCCAATGTATGCCTAACAGCTTCTACAAAAATAATAGATGTTACCGGAAGTGAACCTATTGAATATAAAGGAATAGTACCAGAACGATCAGTAGTTATTCCTGGAAGTTATACCAAAGAGTTTGCTGCAGGAAGTTATCAAGTTCCATGTGCACTAATTATTGGAAAACGCAAGCCATCAACCGACTTAAAAACGAGTCTGAATGATGCCTTACGAGAATATGACGTAGCAATTTAAGTACATATTAAATATATAATTTGCATTTTATCTCTAATTATACATTTCCTTTTTATTGTAAAGTATATGATATCAAAAATAAAAAAGTTCTTTGCGCTGCCTTTTTTTAATCAAAAAAAATATTCAATTTTTATATGGTTGGCATTGGCTATATTTACGGCATTGAAACTTTTTTTAACTTTTGATAAAACCAAATACAACAACTATTTAATTTATAAAAATGTATTTTTTAATACGATAAATCAAGAGTCACTTTATGCTGAAAATACAGCACTTTTTTTAGATTCTAATCATTATGGCCCACTTTTTAGTATCATTATTGCACCTTTTGCATTGCTACCCGACGGATTAGGAATGATTTTTTGGAATGTATTTAATGTTGGTTTTTTAATTTGGGCAGTATCAAAACTTCCTATTAAAAATGCACAAATAAATTTAATTTTTTGGATATGTGCCCACGAATTACTTACCAGTTTGTTAGCATTACAATTCAATCCGTTAATGACTTCAATAATAATTTTGTCATTTGTTTTTATCCATAATAAGAAAGAATTTTGGGCAGCATTTTTTATAATTGTTGGCACATACGTTAAATTATATGGTATAGTTGGTTTGGCATTTTTCTTTTTTTCAAAGAATAAATTAAAATTTATAGGTTCGTTAGTGTTTTGGGCAATTGTGCTTTTTGTGTTACCAATGGCCCTAAGTTCGCCCGAATTTATCTTAAAATCATACCTTGATTGGTTTGAAAGTTTGGTGCATAAAAATGACTTAAATGGTTCGTTAACCTCAATGCAAGACATTTCAGTAATGGGAATGGTTCGTCGAATTTTTCAAAATCCTACTTTACCCAATTTACCGTTTTTACTACTAGGTTTAATTGGTTTTGCACTACCCTACTCCCGAATAAATTTATATAAAAATTTGAAATTCAGACTTTTACTATTGTCATCAGTATTATTATTTACAGTTATTTTTAGTACTGGATCAGAATCGCCTACCTACATAATTGCTTTTGTGGGTGTTGCTATTTGGTATGTTATTAAAGAGAGGCCAATTGCAAAATTAGATATATTCTTATTTATTTTTGCCTTAGTTTTAACAAGTTTTTCACCGTCAGATTTAATGCCTAAATACGTTCGTATTCATTTTATTCAACCCTATGCATTAAAAACATTACCTTGTATATTAATTTGGATAAAAATTATTTACGAAATGTTCGTACTCGAGCAAGTACAAACTGTTTATGTCTTAAAAAAAATTAGTAATGAATAAAAAAATCGCCGTTGTAATTCCAACTTATAATGAAGAAGGAAATATTGAAGTACTGGTCAATTGTTTGCATAAAGTAACGCAAAAGTTGCCGTACGACTTTGCCTTAATATTTGTAGATGATGGCAGTAATGATAAATCATTACAAAATTTACAAGAAATTGCTAAAACAGACAACACCGTATTTTATATTGAACTATCTCGAAATTTTGGTCATCAAAATGCATTAAAAGCCGGAGTAGATAGTGCTAAAGCCGATGCCGTAATAACAATGGATGGCGATATGCAGCATCCGCCAGAATTAATTCCTCTTTTACTGCAAAAATGGGAAGAGGGATACGATGTAGTTTATACCCGACGGGCCGAAGACAAAAGTTTATCATTTTTTAAGAAGAAAACATCAAGTGGTTTTTATAAAATAATGAATTACCTTTCTGAGGTAAATTTTGAAGCGGGTACGGCTGACTTTCGATTAATGGATAAAAAAGTAGTAGCAGTATTTACCGATTTTTCTGAAAACGAGTTGTTTATTCGTGGACTCGTAAACTGGTTAGGGTTTAAACAATTTGCCATTGATTATCAACCAGCAGAACGTTTTTCGGGTCAAAGCAAATACACTGTAAAAAAAATGATGCAATTTGCCCTACAAGGTATCACTTCATTTAGCACCAGACCACTTCACATAGCTATTTTTTTAGGCTTTGGATTGACTATTTTTGCCTTTTTATTCTACAGTGTTTACGTTCTATATAGCATTTATTTTGGTCATGTAATTTCTGGATGGACGTCCGTAATTGCAACTATCGTTTTTTTTGGCGGGTTAAATTTGATTGTATTAGGCATTATCGGAATGTATATTGGAAAATTATTTATGCAATCAAAACAACGTCCGAATTATTTAGTAAGAAGTACAAATATTTAATAAATGATATTACTAAGCTTTGACATAGAAGAATTTGATATGCCTTTTGAATATGGCAGAACAATCGATTTTAGCGAGCAAATTTCAGTATCGAAAGAAGGAACGAAAGCTATTTTAAAAATTTTGCGCAAAAATAACATTAAAGCCACTTTTTTTTCAACAGTAATTTTTGCCCAAAATGCACCCGAATTGCTTCAAGAAATAGTTAACGATGGCCATGAAATAGCATCGCATACCTACTATCACAGCACCTTTGAAGTTGCTGATTTAAAAAAATCAAAACTAGCTTTAGAGCAGCAAACCGCTACTAAAGTTACTGGTTTTAGAATGCCAAGAATGCAACCCGTGGACGAAAAAGAAATCTATAAAGCTGGATATACGTATAATTCATCAATTAACCCCACTTATTTACCAGGACGGTACAATAATTTTAACAAACCACGTACTTTTTTTTATGAACAAGGAGTGCTTCAAATTCCAGCATCAGTAACGCCAATAATTCGTTTTCCTTTGTTTTGGTTAACGTTTCACAACTTAAATTTAAAATTGTATTTTTGGCTATGCCAATGGACTTTGAAAACGGATGGCTATTTAAATATCTATTTTCATCCATGGGAGTTTACAGATTTAAATAATAAAGAAAAATACAATTTTCCAGATTATGTTTCAAGAAATACAGGAACAAAAATGTCAAATAAAATGGATTTATTCATTACAAAAATGAAGCGTAAAAAACATCATTTTGGAACATTTCAAGAATTTATTGCCACTAAAATAAAAATAAATGAATAAAAAAGAGCTGGTAAACATAGTTTCAAAATTTGAAATAGAAGGAGAATTATTTGTAAAAGGTTCAAGAAACACCATAAAACTATTTACAATAAACGGTTTAATACTAAATATCAAATCATTTAAAAAACCAGGTTTTGTAAAAAAAATTATTTACAAATATTTTAGACCCTCAAAAGCAAAACGATCGTTTGAATATGGAAATAGATTATTAGAAAAAGGTTTTTTAACCCCAAAACCAATTGGATACGTTGAAAATTTTGATTTAATAGGATTAAAAGAGAGCTATTTTTGTTGTGAACATTTAGAAAATAGTTTTACAATTGGCACCGTATTTATGAATAATTCATTCGAAAACAGAGAGCAAATTTTAAGAGGTTTTACATATTTTTTTTATAAAATGCACGAAAGTGGCATTGAATTTTTAGACAATTCATTAGGTAATACCCTTATAAAATTTGAAAACAACAAATACAACTACTATTTGGTAGATTTAAACCGGATGAAATTTAATACAACTATGAATGGTTATGAGCGAATGAAAAATTTATCGCGCTTAACTTTAGATCGTGGCGTTTTAACCATAATTGCCAACGAATACAGTAGTTTATATTTAAAAAATTCGGAACAAGAGTTGTATGCAATTTTAGAAAAATTAACTAAACAGTTTCATTTAAATTTAGCACGAAAACGTCAATTAAAAAAATTTAGAATATTCGATTTAAATAATCTAGACGCACTAAATACTTAAAAAAATAATACTATTTAAAGCTATTTGCTAAACTTAAAATGTTATTTTTGCTAAGGATATTTCAATAATTTAATGGATCACAACACAAAAATTACTGCACTTGCCATTGTTTTTAACGAAGAGCATAATATTAGAGATTATTTACATAATTTTTCATTTGCCGATGAAATAATTGTGCTAGATTCTTTTAGTACTGATACGACAGTTCAAATCATTGAAAATGAATTTCCGAGTGTAAAAGTATATAAACGTATTTTTGATAATTTTTCGAGCCAACGAAATTTTGCCCTTGACCATGCTACCAACGATTGGGTTATTTTTTTTGATGCCGATGAACGCCTTTGCGATAAAGGCATTAATGAGATAAAGCAAGCTGTTCACAGTGCCAAAGATGAGGTTGCCTATTGGATAAAAAGGCAATTGTTTTTTAAAAAAATGCCAGTTCATTACGGCGGTTTTAATAAAGACAAAGCCATTCGGGTTTTTAAAAAATCAATGTGCCATTACTCGTCACAACTAGTTCATGAACAATTAATAACCAACGGAAAAGTTGGCAATTTAAAAACAATTATCAGCCACTATTCATACGAAAACAAAGACGAATTATTAAAAAAACGCCTGACCTATTCAAAATTGCGTGCTCATGAATTGCAATCTAAAAATTTAATTCCAACCCTTTTTCATTTTAAAATAAAGCCAAAGATTAGATTTTTTAAACATTATTTTTTAGAATTAGGTTTTTTAGATGGTAAACAAGGTTATGAATTAGCTAAAATAATGCAGCAACATGTTTACATGCGCTACGTATATTTAAATGCACTTTATAAAAACGAAATTTCGAGTAATAAAATAGGTTACGAGGCAAAACGAATTTATAATAACACAACCGGATTAGGCAACTACAGCCGCGATTTAATTCGTATTTTAAGTACCTATTATCCCGAAAATTCTTATTATTTATATCATCCCAATAAAAATAAAAAAATTGAATTTAAAAACAGCAACACATCAATAGTTGAAAAAGCACCAAACTCTACATTTAATAGATATTTTACTAATTATTGGCGGCAGTTTTCTATTATTAAAGATTTAAAAAAGGATAAAATTTCGCTATTTCACGGGCTTTCAGGCGAATTACCATTTAACTTGAATACAAACAATATTAAAAGCGCAGTTACTATACATGACCTTATTTTTTTGCGGTTTCCAAAATTCTATAATTGGTTTGATCGTAAAATATACAGTTATAAATTTAAAAAAGCATGCCAACAGGCTACTAAAGTAATTGCGATTTCCGAACAAACAAAAAAAGATATTATCACCTTCTTTTCGATAAACCCTTCAAAAATAGAAGTTTTATATCAGGGTTGTAGCAATGTATTTAAAGAACAATTTGACTCAAATAAAAAAAATGAAGTTGTAAAAAAATATAATTTACCAGATAAATTCATTCTAAATGTTGGCACAATTGAGGAACGAAAAAATATTTTTGTGGTTGTAAAAGCAATTCAAAACACCAATATAAAACTAGTAATAATTGGAAAAAAAACAAAGTACTCCAAAAGAATTGAGATGTTTGTACATAATAACAACATGACATCGCAAGTACAATTCTTAAGCGGATTATCACTCGAAGAGCTGGCAATAACCTATCAATTAGCCACACTATTTATTTATCCATCTTTATACGAAGGATTTGGAATACCCGTAATTGAGGCTTTGTATTCGAAAACACCAGTAATTACATCTAATTTAAGTTGCTTGCCCGAAGCAGGCGGACCACATTCAATGTATATAGATCCCACAAATATTGAAGAAATTAAAGCGGCTATTACATTATTAATAGACAACGATGCATTGAAAAAAAACATGAAAGAAAAAGGATTTGATTTTGTGCAAAAATTTAATGACGATATAATTGCAAAAAACATGATGGATTTTTATACTAAAATACAACAATACTAATGAAAATAGCAGGATTTACTTTTATTAAAAATGCCATCTTAAATGATTATTCCATTGTAGAAGCGATAAATTCGATTTTGCCAATCTGTGATGAATTTGTTGTAGCCGTAGGGAAATCCGAGGACGACACATTGCAACTTATAAAAAGTATAAATTCTGACAAAATTATAATCATTGAAACTATTTGGAATGAAAATTTACGTGCCGGTGGCGAAGTTTTTGCACTAGAAACTAATAAAGCAATGCAACTCATTAGCGCTGATGCTGATTGGATGTTTTATATTCAAGGAGACGAATGTGTACACGAAAAATATTTAGAAACTATTAAAGCTGAAATGCAATTATGTTTACACAACAAAAATATAGAAGGATTATTATTTCATTACAAGCATTTTTATGGATCGTATGATTTTTTTGCACATTCACGACGATGGTACCGACGAGAAATTAGAGTTTTAAAAAACCTTCCAGGAATGCACTCCTACAAAGATGCACAAGGTTTCAGAAAAAACAATAAAAAAATTAAAGTAAAATTAATTAATGCATTTATATATCATTATGGCTGGGTAAAACCTCCCGCCGGATTAACTAATAAAGTTAGAAACTTTAATACTTTTTACAACGAAAACGACCAATGGATAGATGATAATTATCCAGCACAATCGGATTTTGAATATGGAAATGCAGATAAATTAATTAAATTTGTCGAAACCCATCCACAAGTATTTCAAGAACGAGTAGATAAAAGTAATTGGAAATTTGATTTTGACCCAACACTATCATCCAAAAAAATGCCATTACGACGTAAATTTCTTGCTTATTTTGAAAAACATACAGGTATTCGATTATTTGAATATAAAAATTACAAAAAGATTAATTAAATCAATTTCAAAAAAATGGATTTCAAAAAAAGCATATCGGTAGTTATACCCAATTACAATGGCAAACAGTTGTTAGAACGCTACTTGCCAAGTGTAGTTGCTGCTTTGGAGTTTCAAAATATAGATTTTGAAATTATTGTAATTGATGACGCCTCAAAAGACGACTCCGTTTTGTTTTTAATCGATAAGTACGCCCGCGTGCAACTTATTAAAAATGATACAAATTTAGGGTTTTCTAGAACAATAAATAAAGGAATTTTTGCAGCTAAAAAAGAGTTGATTTTACTATTAAATTCAGATGTAAAGTTAGAGCAAGACTATTTTACACAGCAATTTAAGTATTTTAAAAACCAAGATACTTTTGGAGTCATGGGAAGGATTATGAATTTTGATGGTCAAAAAATTGAAGACGCAGCTCGCGTTCTTACAAATAAAGGGTTTAAATTTAAAGCCAATAAATTCTACTATTCAGAAAACAAAAACGATTTAATTTATACCGCTTACCTGTCGGGAGCAAATGCTTTAGTTGATCGAATTAAAATTCAAGAAATCGGTGGTTTTGATGAAATTTTTTCTCCTTTTTATTTTGAAGATTTCGACTTAGGATTGCGGGCTTGGAAAATGGGATGGGTGTGCTATTATGAGCACCAATCTGTTTGTTATCATAAAGTAAGTGCTACGACAAATACCATGAAAAAATCGAATTTAGTAAAAATAATATACCATCGAAACAGTTATATGTTGCAAGCGATACATTTAAAAGGGTTTCAGAAAATAACATATTTAATTCAAATTATTTTTAACAGTGTACTTTTAAACGTACTTCGAGGTGATTTTTGGATACTAAAAAGTTACCTTCAGTTCCAACAAATGCACCATCAAATAAACAAGTCTATTTCAAATTTGAGAATATTAAAAACACAAAAACAAAGTGCTATTGAAATTAAAGACATAAAGGAACTAATTGATACATCAGTGGTAAACAAAAAATTAAAATGGTTGTAAAATGCTGAATCAAAACGAAGTACATATACAAACTACTGAAATTACAAATGAAACAACATATTTATTTGAATTTTCAATTTGCACATTGGTGACCCGAAAAGCAGAATACCAAGAAATGATACAATCATTTGTACGTAAAGGATTTACAACCAAGAAGTGCGAATATTTATTTATAGATAATTCAGATAAAACTACATTTGAAGCCTATGAAGGATTAAATATATTTCTGCAAAAGGCACAAGGAAAATATGTAATACTATGCCATCAAGACATTGTAATTCATGATTCTAATTATGACAACTTAATACGGTGCATACAAGAAATAGACAGTAAAGATGAGGCATGGGGCTTACTGGGCAATGCAGGCGGATTAAATTTAAAATGGATAGGCACACACATTACCGAGGGGAAAACCGGCATTGTGCGCACCGAAAAAAAATTACCCTTGAAAACAATAACCTTAGACGAAAATTTTATTGTGGTTAAAAAAAGTGCCAATATTGCGTTGTCAAATAATTTGCAAGGTTTTCATTTTTACGGGACTGATATATGTTTGGTTGCTAAATTTTTAGGATTTAACTCGTACCTAATTAACTTTAATGTACTTCATAAAAGTAATGGAAAAAAAGACCGAAGTTTTTTCGAGATTGAAACTAAAATTAAAAAAAAATACCATCAGGCATTTCGAGGAAAATATATAACAACCACTTTTTCAAGGTTTTACATATCAGGTAATTTGTTTGGGTTTTGGATTTTAAATTCTAAAATCATGCTGTTTTTAATGCGACAATATTATAAAGTAGTAACGTCAAAAAAAGATTTTTGGCTTAAATAACATAACAAATACTATGAAAATTTCTGTAGCTTTATGCACGTACAATGGCGAAAAATTTTTGAAAGAACAGATTGATTCCATACTAAATCAAACGCAAAAAGTAGATGAAATTGTAGTTTGCGATGATGGATCAACTGATTGTACTATTGAAATTTTAAAAGAGTACAATCGTAAATACCCCAATATATTTCATATTTATCGCAATAAAGTTAATTTGCGCAGCGTAAAAAATTTCGAAAAAGCAATTTCATTGTGCAGTGGCGATGTCATTTTTTTGAGCGATCAAGACGATATTTGGGTTAGTCATAAAGTAGAAAAGTATGTTGCTTATTTCAATGCAAATCCGCATATCACTGTTTTAGCATCAAACGGGTATTGCATTGACGAAAATTCAAAAGTACATGATAAATATTCAATTTGGGATGTACCACAATTTTTACGAGAAGCAAAAGCACCTTTAAATTATTATCACATTATTACACAAATTTCAAATATAGCAACCGGATCAACGATGGCTTTTAAAAAAGAAATTGTTGCAAAAGCAATTCCATTTCCCGTAAGTGAAGGATTTCATCATGATGAGTGGCTTGCTTTAATTAGTTCAAAAAATAAAAATTTTGAATTTTTAAATGAAAAATTTTACTTTTATCGAATTCACAGCAACCAGCAAGTTGGTGGTGTTTTTTTTGATAAAAGAGAAAAAATTAAAAATAAATATGTACAAATTTTTGATTTAAACAATGCCAAATATTCATTTTCAGCAGTTAAAAGTAAAATAAAAAGACTTATTTTAGCCTATACTAAAAATGAAATGCTCGCAAATACCGATACAATTCATACTACTTATTTTATCGAAAATCTCGAATTGATACAATTAGAAATTAAAAAGATGAAGCATATTTTTCAACAGCAACATCCGCTTAGGTATTATATACTAGTAGTTTCGGATAAAATTTTAAAAAAAAGGCAACTCCCTTTTTAATTATACCCGATTCATACGACTCTTTTATTTACAATAGTATTATACAAATATTTTTTGCTCAGTTTACAAAGACATAAACACAATTATAAAACTAATTATTCAAATTATTATATTTTATTACCGTACAATGGCAGTTCACAAAATAGTAAATAGTAGTTGTATCTTATCGTAACGCTTTTTTTATATTTAATTGCATGTCGAATTAACCCTATATTAGAAAAATTCAACCCTTTTAAATACTAATAATTTTATCATGTGGTTCGATTTTAAAAATATAATTAAACCAATTTGAAAAACTGTATTTATTTTTTATATCATGTGGAAGTGCTAAATAATCAGTTGCAATAAAATTTTCTAAATCTGTTCTACCGTCGTCATGTACAAATATATTTTGTGGATTATAAAAATCCATAGACTTAATTAATTTATTAGTAGTGATCATCTTTTTATCAAATCCGATTGACTCAAAGGCTCTAAAAGACAAGCCATTATGCAAATTTTTATGTGCTAAATCAATAATTATTTTTGACTTAGACAGCATCTCTAAATTTTCATAATAAGTTAAACCTTTATTTAGATGCGTTATAAAGTCATATTTATATAAATGCTCTGGCGGGGTTGCCGATAAAAGTACTTTTATACTTAATCCAAAGCTTTCTAATTGATTGCAAATTGCAACTAAATCAGGCGTTCTGCTATCATAAGATCCAATAAAATAAGCATCATATTTTATTTTATTTTTGAATAATTTCTGATAACAATCAAAATAGAAGTTTGTCGTTAATGAAAATTTTTGAGGATTCATCTCAATATCATTTTTATCAAATACATAAAAATCATCAAAAAAGTCAACTGTATCGTATACCTCAGGATATCTTGACATTCCATCCCATTGATAAGCAACCATTTTTTTTACTTTTATTTTAGCTGCTTGCAGCACTTCTAAGCGAAATTTGTCTGGTCTAATAACTAATCCGAAATCAAAAATTTCTTTTTGATTATTTAAAACACTCAAATTATAGTGCTCATTATGTTGCTTAATTAATTTTTTCTTATAGCTTTTATCATTTTTAAAAACTTTTCTATAAAAATTTACAAGTCTATCTTTTGTATTCTTATATTTAAAATTAGAAGTAGCCAATAAAAAAACATCGTAACCATTATTTTTTATATTTTCAACAACACAATCGCAAATTCTATTATCTGCTGTCATTAAAACCAATACTTTTTTCATAGATTTTTATTAAAATTATTTGTATTCGATACAAAATTTAAACTTTACACATAGGTAGTTCAGAACTAAAAACCTATCTGAAAAAATAGTTGCAAAACTAAACATTTTTTTGTCTAAGCAAAGTACATAAATCAATTTATTAATAAAATAATACGTATAACTCTGGTTAAAAGAAATATTTTCCAAAAACCGAAATAGCAATTAACCTATTTTTTAAATACAAATTACTATTTTTGCAATCCAAGTATTACATATAATGATACCATTTTTAGATCTTCAAAAAATAAATTTGCTACACCAAGCCCAAATAGAGCAAAAACTACTCGAAACCTTTCGCAGTGGCTGGTATGTGCTGGGAAATGAAGTGAAATTATTTGAAACTAATTTATCTAACTATATAAAATCAAAAAATGCCATTGGTGTTGCGAACGGTTTAGACGCCTTAACATTAATTTTTAAGGCATACATTCAATTGGGCGTATTTCAGCCAAACGACGAAATTATTGTTCCTGCCCATACCTACATTGCTACAATATTGTCTATTACCGATTCAAATTTAAAACCCATTTTTGTTGAACCAACTTTGGAAAATTACAATATAGATATCTCAAAAATAGAAGAAAAAATTACAACAAAAACCAAAGCGATTTTACTTGTTCATTTATACGGGCAGGCAAGTTTTTCAGAACATATCTTAGCATTAGCCAAAAAATATAACCTCAAAATTATAGAAGACAATGCCCAATCAATCGGTGCAATGTATAGAAATTTAAAAACAGGCAACCTTGGCGATGCAGCAGCTTTTAGCTTTTATCCTGGTAAAAATTTAGGTGCCCTTGGCGATGCAGGTGCAGTTACTACCAACGATGATGTATTGGCAAAAACAATTCGAACTCTTGCTAATTATGGCTCTAATAAAAAATACCACAATAGTTATAAAGGTATTAACTCACGTCTTGACGAAATGCAAGCATGTGTTTTAAACATTAAATTAAAGTACTTAGATACCGAAAATGAAACACGTCAAAAAATTGCCATGCGCTATTGTCGCGAAATAAAAAATGTAAAAATCGAATTACCAAGTTATCCGCAAGATAGCCGTGCTCATGTATGGCATTTATTTGTTATCAAAACAAAAAACCGCGACGACCTTCAAAATTATTTAGAAAAAAACCGAATCCAAACCCTAATTCACTATCCTATTGCCCCTCATAAGCAAATTTGTTATCCCGAATTTAATAACTTTTTGCTACCAATAACCGAACAATTGCAACAACAAGTACTCAGCATTCCGCTAAGTCAAATACTAACCGATACCGAAGTTAGCCACATAATAAATAAATTGAACCACTACTAATTATGATTGATATAAATACCGAAGTACACCGCGCATTTGAAGTAATTCAAAACGGCGGCATAATTCTTTATCCAACAGATACCGTTTGGGGCATAGGCTGCGACGCTACAAATGAAGCAGCAGTTGCAAAAATTTATGCCTTAAAAAAACGTGCCAACAACCAAAGTATGATTTGTTTAATGAACGGCGAAAAAATGATGTACACCGTTTTTAAAGATATTCCAGAAGTTGCGTGGCAAATAATAGATCTATCCGAAAATCCAACCACATTAATTTTAGATAATCCGCGCAACATAGCACCTAATTTAATAGCAGCCGACAAATCATTAGGTATTCGCTTAGTAAAAGAACCTTTTTGTTTTAAACTGATGGAACGCATGAAAAAACCTCTAGTATCAACATCCGCCAATTTTAGCGGGCAGCCTACCCCTATTGCCTTTAAAGATATTAACCCCGAACTTATCAAAGCAGTCGATTATGTGGTAAATCTAAATCACGATAAAATTGCTGGCAAACCATCAACCATAATAAAATTAACCGCCGATAGCCAAGTAAAAGTGCTTCGCAAATAATTTACAAAATATGCAACTCGTTTTCGCCTCCAATAATACAAATAAAATTAACGAAATTAAGCTGTTACTACCCAGTAGCATCACCATTTTAAGTTTGCACGATATTGGCTGTTTTGAAGAAATTGACGAAACAGCAACAACAATCGAAGGCAATGCCATTTTAAAAGCCAATTACGTTACTCAAAAATACGGTTACAACTGTTTTGCAGACGATTCGGGTATCGAAGTCGACTTTTTGAACGGAAAACCAGGCGTACACTCGGCCCGCTTTGCTGGCGAACACCGCAACGATGCAGATAACATAACTAAAATATTAGATGAATTGCAGAATCAAGCAAACCGAAATGCCAACTTTAAAACAGTCATTTGCCTAAATTTAAACGGTACACAAACCCTTTTTACGGGTAAAATACAAGGCACAATTACCACCCAAATAAAAGGCAATCAAGGCTTTGGTTACGACCCCATATTTATGCCCAACGGTCATAACACTACCTTTGGCGAAATGAATAAATTATTAAAAACACAAATAAGTCATCGCGGTATCGCAACTAAACAACTCATCGCTTTTTTAGATTTAAATAACAATAAACCAACCCCATAAAAATAATCATTTGGGCGTGACCTGCTTGCTGCGTTCCTCGCAAAGACAGGTCAGGCTGTACGTTACAATCTTTTATAAAGCAAAAAAAGCTTTATAAAAGGATTTTCACTGCCATCCT
>JAYVGC010000136.1:0-17652 GCA_043772535.1 Flavobacterium sp.
GCATAAATATCTTTGACTAGATATTCTCCATATTGTGGTAGTTTGGATAATTGTAATAAATCGGAATTTTGTTTTATTTCTTTCGTCTCTCGTTTTGCCTTTCCGTCTTTACCTTTTACATCTAATTCAATTTTTGCCGAAATACCGTTTTTATTTTGAACACTTATTAATTTGATATAGGCACCACTTGAAGCTGCACCATCAACAACAACAGAAGCAACTTCTATTTGTTTGACTAACTGCTTATTGTACGCATCAACAGCATCTAACTTATACATTAAATTAATTTTATCGACGTGTGTTGCTGAATATCGTAAAACTGTAATTGGTTGTAAATTTTTTATAGATTTTTTTTGCAAAGGACTACTCATTGTCGATTGAGGTTCATCGACTATTACAAATGGTCTTGTATTTTGAAGTAGTGAAATTGGAATACAACCCAATCGATCATTATAATCGAGCAATATTCTGTTTGATTTTTTTGTGCTATCGTCTAGATCTTTAGCAAAAGCTTGAATATTAATGACCATTATTTTTAGATTGTCATTAATTGCAAAATCTCTAACACTTGTTAAATCGGCACTATTATAGACAAAGAAACTTTTTTCGTTGAATATAGCTTCAGGATAATGTTCGTTAAAATGGTCAATTGTCATTTTCAAAGTATTGAATACTCCTTCTTTAATGGGTATTGAAGGTACAACAATAATAAATTTCTTGAAACCATATTGCCGGTGCATTTCCATAGCTGTTTTTAGGTAAACATAGGTTTTACCAGTTCCAGTTTCCATTTCTATAGAAAAATCAAGGTGTTTTATATCAATTTCGTTGGGTAACGATGGACGCAATCCATTTTTTAATTGAATTTTTTGAGCGTTATCAATAATCTGACTTTCGTTAATTTGCAATTTATTGGCATAGCCCAACTCATTGTGAGACAAGATTTGTTGCGAATTTATATATTCTGGAGAGAAAACAGTAAAGTTAGAAGTACACACTTCTTGCCCTTTGAAAATATCTACAATTGCATCAACAGCATCTACTTGGTGATCTAAACCACTTTCAAATTTTATTTTCATTTTTTCTTATTCTTTCGTAATAGATTTGAATAATTAATTTACCATTTATATTGGACATTGTGCCCATCTTATTATCCAACTTGTCAGCTATTATATTTTAATTTAAACATTTTATTTACATTAAAAAAACTTTAAATCATTATTTAATATAATAACCTCCCGTTTTTGGAGCACCAATAAACTCAATTAATCCGTGTTCTCGTAAGGTTTTCAAATAGCGTTCTGTACTTGCAACACTCTTGTTTATTTGCTCATTTAACTCACTTGCTTTTTTACCAGGGTTTTTAGATATCAAATGGAATAGTGTTTCTATTTCTAGTCTTACTCCCTCATTTACTCCCTCAATATTTAGCTTTACTCCCTCAATATTTAATTTTACTCCCTCATTTACTCCCTCGTTTTCTTCTTCAAAACGGTGTTTGATTTCAGGAAAGGTTAATTCTAAAATATTGTCCTTATTTTTCCATATCGGTGATTTAAAACCTTCTGCTTTACAGTTTCTAATCATTCGTAATGTACCAGTACCTAACATTTCAATCAATTTATTATAGAAACTCATTTGAGCTAAATCTGGATTACGTAATATAGAATTATGTTCCGTTTTTAAATTTCTAACTGTTAATTCTTCGGGTAAACCACCATAGTTACTTATTACTAATCTATCTGAAAAAACAGAAATAGTTAAGAAAGCTTTGGCAACACTATAATCTCTGTGAACAATAGCATTTAACAATCCTTCACGTAACGCTTTTTCTGGATAAAGTTTTCGTTCTTCTCTGTAAACACCTTCAATTTTTATTTCTTTACCAATTATGCCATCCAAGTCTGATAATATATTTCTAACATTTTTAAATAAATTTTCAGAATAAATTTTGTTTTCTTTGAATGTATCGCTCGGTGTAACTCCCGGATGAACTACTAGTTTAATCCTTGATTGCGGTATAAACTGTGTTGGGTTTTTACCAAATAATACCATACAAGCATTAGTAATATTTCCATTTACAATAAGTCCGGTATTCACTAAAAAGTTTTCAGCATCATTAATCAAGTCAATAGAAGTATAGTTTTTGTACGCTACCATTGATTTATTGACTTCAACTAAATCTAAATCTTCAATAGTTGCACTTAAAACTGCTTGCCTTTCCCATCGTTGTTCAGAATATCTTCTTTCATTTAAGAGATTTGAAATAGTAATATCATTACTTATTGAGGTTCTTTCTCCGTTTCTAACAAAAATCTTATTTTTGTAATGATATGGTTTGTTAGCTCCTTCCCACACAGAAATCATAATAAGATTTCTATTTTTATAGGTTTCAATTCTTGAAAATATTAGAGCAATTGGTCTAATTACATCTATTAAAAAAGCTTCTAAATTATTTTTATCGTCTTCACTAAAGTTGCTGTTAGCTACTGTTTTATTATCATTTACACCAATTAGTAAATCACCACCTTTAGTGTTTATGAATGACGTAATCACTTCAGCAATACTATTTTTGTTAATAGCCGACTTAAATTCAAGTCTTTCACCTTCATTTTGCTTTAAAAGGTTACTTATGATTAGATTATCTTCCATTTTCGTCAGTATTTAAAAGGTTGTTGATGAAGTTAAAATCTAAAAACTGTGCTTGAATGTAGATTAATGCTTCACTTGTTTCAAAGAATTCTTGTGCCCAATTGCCATTTCTTAATTCTAAATCAGTTTCATAGTCTTTGATTACGTGATTGTGTAAGTCAATTGCTTTTTGGTCTATAAATCTATTGTTCTTGAGTTCATTTTTGTCTTTGGCATCTTTGTCTTTTTTATTTACAACGATTTGATCTAAAATATCAGAAGTAAAAGTAACATCACGATGAATAAAGAACCATCTTGGTTTATTGCCGCCAATAGCTGTTTTAATCTCTTCGAAAGTTATGTTTTTTGCATTAATATTGCCAGTTCCGTAATATGGTCGAACAATACCCATAAACCAATCTGTTTCTTGTGCCGCTTGCAAACAATTTTCTAGATTTGATAATTGAGGATTTACTTTTATTGAACCGTAAAATGAGTTTAGCACATTGAATTTTTTGTACTCAATATCATTACCTTTTTTAATTTTTTTGTGCTCAATGTCATTTACAATTTTAGATAATTGGTCTTCAAATCCGTAAACGGTTGAGGCAACCATTATTTTCAATTTGTCTTTAAATTTGTTATTAAAAATGGTATTATCAAATTTGTTAATTAAATCATCCAGTCTGTAAAAAACATTAGGAGCGTGATACCCAATGTCACTGGGTTTTTGATTTAAAATTTCTTTGTAAATATCTAAAGTCCTTACATCAAAAAAATATATGTTTTTGGATTGGATTATATTTTTTGCATTAATGAATATATCTTTCAGCAAATTCCGGGTAAAAGTTACATCGCGATGCACTGAATACCAATAGGGCATATTTAATGCCATTGCTGTTTTTATTTCTTCCAGATAAATGTTTTCAACAATGATGTTAAGTTTGGATAGTTTTGGGTTGATTAGTCCTAAAAATAAATCGCATTTTTTTAATTCATTTAAATGCCTCCCTAAATCAAAATTGTTTGCTGCCTTTACAATGAGTTCGTTAGAATATACAATTTGATAGTTTTTGGATAAAATAGCGTCAAGTTGCCCTAAATCATCATCAGATATAGAGGTTGCGCTTAACCATATTTTTAATTTCTTTTTTGCCATCCAATTACTATTTATATACTATTAACCTCCTCAATACCAAACCTTTTTAAGATTTGCATTGCGTTGGTTTTGTTTTTATCGTTCTCGAAACCAGTATCTTTAAAAATTACTCGGCTGCGTGTTGGGTTTAATATTTCTTTCCAGGCACCAATCCCTTCACTAACTGCTGGTGTTATGTCGTTGGCAAGACATATAAATATTGTGCCTGCACCAATGCTATACACTTTTTTGTTAGAAATGGTTTTTTCTTCGATAGTAACGGTTAGGTCAAGACCATATTTGAGTAGTATTTCGAACAAAATATCTACTTCGCTGCGGTTGGGTTTTATGTTGTTTTCGAACAAGTCTAGCGATGCTTCTAGATTGTCTGGGTTGCCATCCCAAGCCACAATATTACTGCTATCGAGTTTGAAGGCTTTGAAACCAATGTCGAGATTTTCTAAGGCAGTTTGTAAATTAATAATTTGGTCTTTGTCTTCTTGCAACAAGCTGTTTTTTTGTTTTAATTCGTAAATTTTTTGTTTTTGATTGTCATAAATAAGTTTTCCAGCTCTACGAATACGCTCTTTGGTAATCTCGGCAATGGTTTTGTAATTTGCTTTAAACGCTTCACTTTTTTCATCGGTTGGCTCGGGTAATTGTACCGAAATACATTTTCTACTTCCTCCATCTTCTGAATTTAATTGCATCACCGCGTGTGCTGTTGTCCCTGAACCTGAGAAGAAATCTAAGATAAAGTCATCTTTCGCTTTGTTTTCTCCAACCGAAATTATCCTCTTTAATAATTTTGTTGGTTTTGGAGTGTCAAAAGGCACAGTACTATCTGAAAATAAATCACGTATTTCAGATTTAGCACCAATATTATGACCAGCATCATTATAAGACCAAATTGTTGTTGGTACAATTCCATCTTGAACTTCGCTCAAATAAGTTTTTAAATATGGTCTTGAAGTATTATCCTTTCCAAAAGTAATTCTGCCATCGTTTAATAATTCATTATACTTATCCCAAGACACTACCCAAGCTCGTGAGGGTGGTGGATTAAAATCAATTCCAGTTGGACCTTTAATAATGTAATCATTAGATTTACTGTACGTTTTAACGGATAAGTTTGTTGCTATCCATTCACCTCTTGGATCATCATCAGAATTTTTATATTTTAAATTTAACTCTTCAGGTCGTTCAAACATATTTGGTCGCCATTTATTAATATTTTTGCAATAAACTAAAATATGATCGTGTACATCAGAAAAATACTTTGCATCATTTGCTGCACCATATTTTTTATGCCAAATTATGTTGGTAACAAAATTTTCTTCTCCAAAAATCTCATCACATAATCTGCGTAAATTATGCACTTCATTATCATCAATAGACATAAAAATGACACCATCGTCTTTCATCAAGTTTCTAGCCAATCGCAACCGTGGGTACATCATATTGAGCCAGTTGCTGTGGTAGCGTCCGTCGGTTTCTGTATTGGTACTTAGTTTTTTGCCTTCGTCGTCGGTTTGTCCAGTTAGTGTTAAATAATTACCAAGGTTGTCTTTGTAATTGTCTTTGTAAACAAAATCTTTGCCCGTGTTGTATGGTGGGTCTATGTAAATCATTTTTATTTTGTTGGCATAGCTTTTTTGCAACAGTTTTAAAACCTCAAGGTTGTCTACTTCAATAAAAACATTTTGTGTTGTGTCCCAGTTTTTGCTATCGGCTTGGTTGGGTCTCAAGGTTGCTGTGCTTGGCTTGTTGGCTTCTATGCGTGCTTGGTTTTTTCCTGCCCAAGTAAATCGGTAAAACTCGTCGGTTTCTTCTACGTTCTCTCCCAAAAGGCTTTGCAATTCTTTAAGGTCTATTTTGCCTTCTTTTACAATAGTAGGAAAAAGGTTTTTTAGGGTTTCTATGTTGTTAGCTACCAAATCGGTGCTGGTTAGTGTTGTTATTTTTTCCATACTAATTGGTCAAGTTTTGTGTTAACTTGTTTATTTTAAGTCTGTTATTTTGTATTTGTGTGTTGTGCTGCACTAGTTGTGCCACTTGTGTTTCTTTTTTGGCTGCAATTTGCAATGTTGTTATTTCTTGTTGCAATAGTTCTATTTGTTCTAACAGCAGTACATCTTGTTTGCTTCTATCAATAGGTCTGTGGGCAAAAGTACCGTTTAATTGTGCTGTTTGCAACCCAATAATGCTTTGTAGGTAGTTTTCATAAAACTGTTTTAAATTTATTTTTATTGCTTTGTCAAAAGCAATGCTTTCTAGAAAATCTATGTTTATTTTTGTGTTATTGTCTAACGCAATTTGTATTGTGGTATGTATTTTTTCGATTACACGTTTAGTATTGTCGTTGTTGTTAATGCGTTTTTCGGCTACACTAAGCACCAGTTTTTGGTTGTCATAAACCATTAATAATATTGGGTTAGGAATATATTTGTGTATGAGTTCTATGATTTTATTGTGCTGCCTGTTGAACTGTTCGTTCGTGGTTTGTACTGCCAAAACCACAATTTCTTCATAGCTTGATGTTGCATCATTAAAAGCTGGTATATTGGCTGTTTCGTGGTTTATGAGTGCTACTATTTCTAATTGTTGGACTATTGAAAAATCATCGATTAGTTTTTTTTCTGATAGTGTGAGTTCAAAATTTCGTTTAAAAAAAGCTTTAGGCAATTTTTGATTTGCCACGCAAGTTGTTGGCAGTTTAAGGCTTTTTAGAAGTAAATTAATCGCCATAAGTCTATTTGATAATTAGAAATGAGATCAATTCGTATGGTGTATCGATGCTTTTTTGAGACAAGCGCGTAATGCCTGGCAATGCTAGTGCGTTAATGCCCATTTCGGTATTTACACCTTTGCAGTGTTGCAATGCTATGTCTAACAAGTCTTTGTAGGCATCCATATAGCGACCTGTTTTGGTTTGTTGGTTAAACTCTGCAACAAGATTTGAAATTACTTGGTTGTTGCCCAAACAAAACTTTTTGTAATAATCTAAACAACGTTTTGGATTATTGCTTGGTATAAAAACTGTTCCTTCGGTAGTTACATAACAAAGCGTAAACGGATAAATAATATTGGTACTTAATTTTTCGCTATCAACATTGGCTTGTGTATGTTTTAGACAAAAAATAACGCCTTTGTTGCCGCTATCAATATTGTTTTGAGCAATGGCAAAAATTCCTTTTGGTGTGGTTTGAAATAACGCTCTTTCGGAAGGTGTTAATCTATCTGCATCTATTTTAAAATCATTGAATGTTAAATCGGTAATAGATATGCCGCCTTCAATATCTTCTAGATCTAAAACTTGACTTTGCAATTGTGTGAGTTGCTTTTTTCTATATTCTAAATCTTGGTTTTGGTGGGCTGTTTCGTCAATAATATTATCGTCGCCTGTTGCCGATGTATCAAGTAATTGCATACGTCCTTTTACTCTACCAATCAAATCTATGTAACTGTCTAATGCTAAATTAGGAAAGAAATTAACCAATTGAATTTTATCGTTTACAGAACCTATTCTGTCGATACGCCCAAAACGTTGAATAATACGAACTGGGTTCCAATGTATATCATAGTTTACTAAATAATCGCAATCTTGAAGATTTTGACCTTCGGAAATACAATCGGTACAAAACAGAATATCAATTTGGTTTTTCTCATTAGGAAAAATAGAACTTCGTTTTTTTGAAAGAGGTGAAAAATTAATAAGAATAGAATTGAGGTCTATTCTGCAATTTGGCATATTGGTTTTGTTAGCATCGCCACCAGTAACTAGTGCTGCGTGCAATTTATGTTCTGTAAAAAGCCATTGTGCTAGTTGGTCATAAAGGTATTTTACAGTATCGGCAAAAGCAGAAAATACAATAACTTTCTTGTTGCCTTCGTTGATAGGGTTTTTTAGTTTTTCGATGATTAGATTTTTTAAATCTTCTAATTTAGCATCACGAGTTGGATCTACCACCGATGACATTGCCAGCAATTCTTCTAATCGTTTTTTGTCGTCGTCGATATATTCCTTGAACTTTATTAAATCTAAATCTTGTAACAAAACTTTTACTTTGCCACCGATTATTAAATCTTCTAATCGATCATCATCAAATTCTACTTCGTTAATATCAAAATCAGTATCAAAAAACTCATTTTGATGAATTGTTTTAATTTTTTCGGTTAGATATTCTGTTTGATTAAGTAATGAAATTAATGTTAATCGGAAGGAATGGATTGAACTTTCTAATCGTTTAAGAAGATTAACACGCATTAAATGAATTAGGCTATCTTCACGTTCTACTTGTTTAAAAACACTTCCAGTTGATGTTGTAAAATCATATTTTTCTTCGTAACTTCTTTTTTTATCATCTCGAACAAAATATAGTGGCGAGTAAAATTTAAGGTTTAATTCGTTTAATAAATTATTTACAATATCCATTTGCGGAAACGCTTTTCCAGTATCAAAATCGGCGTAAATGGGAATAGGTTTTAATCGTTCAGGAAACTTTCCGATATCCGATACATCGTAATATTTTTCGATATGTTTTCTAGAGCGAGCGATAGTGAGTAAATCTAAAATTTTAAAATAATCGCCGTTCAAACTCGTAACCAAACTGTCTCTACTGATATTATCATTATGATTGTCTTTTAACCAACCATTAAATTTTTGTTGGGCTTTTCTCAAAGTTTGGTCAATGCTCGAAATTCCAAATGCAGAAAGTGCACTATCATTTTGCTCTGTTATAAAAGCAATTTGATTTTTAATATCATTCATTCTGGTATTTACTGGCGTTGCAGAAAGCATTAATACTTTTGTTTTAACGCCAGTTTTTATAATATCACGCATCAAACGCTGGTATCGAGAAATAGTATTTTTACGTGGGTCGTTGTTCCTGAAGTTATGGCTTTCATCAATAACTACTAAGTCATACCCAGCCCAATTAATTGTTGCTAAATCGATAATACCCGACATTCCTTTTTCACGAGATAAATCGGTATGATTAAGTACATCAAAGTTCATTCTATCTTTTGCCAAAATATTTCTAACATCGGAAATAAGACTATAAATTAGCCAGTTTTCACGAAGTTTTTTAGGACATAATACTAATATTCTATCGTTTCTTAGATTATAGTATTTCATTACTGCAAGTGCTTCAAATGTTTTACCAAGTCCTACACTGTCCGCAATAATACAACCACCAAAAGTTTCAATTTTATCAATTGCACCCAAAACCGCATCTTTTTGAAAATTGAAAAGCATTTTCCAAATTTCGGTTTCTTTAAAGCCGGTTCTACTTAAACGCTGTTCAGAAATTTCGTCAATAGTTTTATTTTGAAAAATATTTTGAAGTGTAAATTTATAAAGTAGTTCCGGTGCATATTGCTGTGAAGCCTTAGTAATGTTTTTTAGAATAACTTCTTTTAAATCCTTTTTACTACTATTCCAAGCGTTGTTAAAAATTGATAAATAAAGGTTATTTGTATCTTCAAATGAACTTAAAAAAATAGGTTGTTCCCCATTTAGAACCCCTAACGATATAAGATTTAAGTCGTTTGGAACTAACATAAAATAGTTTGTAATATCGTTAGAATTGGTTAATATAAATTTCTGACCTCCAAGATTACCATCTCTAATTTCTACTTTTTCTTTTATAAAGTCGAAAGCTTTATCAGCTTTGAATTTTTGAATTAAATTGTAATATGATTTTAATTCCTTTTCATCATAAGCGAAACGAATATCATTTTCAACATCATTGTTATCTATTAAAATCTTAACCGCACTAGCTTTTTCAAATTTATCAAGTAATTCAAAAACAGCAGTTATAGAAAAATAATTAGTTGCTATATAAATTGTGGTATTATCATTTATTAAAGATTTCAGTTCGTCAATAAGTTTAATATCCTGATTATTAATTAATTTCATTTAATTATTTGTTAAAGTTGTAAATTTACAAAAAAGCCATCGATATAAAAACATCAAAATCGTAAATGACTATGAAACAAATAAAAGTTACCCCAAATAATTTTAGGGCAACATGGGTAACCAAATTCAGTACATAAGATAGCGTGTGTTTTTTAAAATAAAAAACAGATTTATAGGGCTGTTTAAGTACTAAATAAAAAAACTATTTATTTAATTTACCTAAAACACTGTTATATAGCCCGATTTTTTGGTAATCTAAAAACGACAACTGTCTGTGTCGTTTTTAGATTACCCTGCCGGCGCAATGAAAATAATATAAAAATTGTGTTGTTATGAATTTCAAGGTTGGTAGCTATAAATAATATTTACTTGCATATCCAAACCTAAACTGTAAGGTACTTTGAAAGTATAGATCGAAAGTTTTGGTTTTCATTTGTTTCTTTTATACCAGTAAAATAGCAATAATTTATACTTTTATCCAATTAAAACCCTTATTTAAAAAAATATTAGACTTGCTTTTACGCGATAGCTATCTTTTTTTGCCAAAAAAATGGTTTTAACTCCACTAATAGCTATTTGATTTATAATTTTACTTAAAACCTACAAATCAGTAATTTACAAGTTTCTATTCCAATTCTATTTTTTTGCCAACCAATACTTTGTAATCGTTTTATTATTAGTATGCTCTAAAACGCCCATCTTTATTAGCTTATAAACTGATTTACAAATATTTTTAAGAAGAACGGCTCCTTATTTATGATGAATATCGTTCGTTGTACTATTTCGTTTTATTTAGTGTCCAAATTAAGTCACAACATAGTGCTACTGTACTTTCATCAATTTAGCTAAGGCTGCCGGAATAGCATTTTTGTGGGTTAAAATTGCCGTCGATTTATATTTTACAAATTCTTTTGTCATATATAAATAGCCTTTATAATCGTTTGTGGCACCCCACGAGTTTTTAATAATGTAGTATTCTCGTCCGTTTTGATCTTTCGCCAAGCCTACAATATGCATCCCATGATCGTCGGTTGTGGTGTAATTATCAAATGCATTTTGGCGCATTTCTTCGGTTACTAGAATTTCTTTTTGAGGGCCGTTAAATAAATTTGCTTTTTCTTCGTCGTTCATTTCAGATGTCTTTTTTTCAGGAACGTACGCAACACCGTTTTTCCAGCTGAAACTTTTTTCTGAAACATCGCCTGCCCACGCCACTGAGTAACCGTTTTTTAAGGCATTGTCAATAATGTCTGTTAAATCGTTCATTTTTACATTATAAATTTGATCCAAAGACCAATTGTCGGGCACCATAAGTACGTTTTTTGTATAATACGGATATTCTCTAAAAGACGATATTTCTATATAATCGTCGCTATTTAAACCAACTACTTCTTTTGCAAATGATTCTGGCGTATATTTTTTTCCGTTGTAGTCAAAGTTTTTAGGAACATCACCCAAGTAGGTATCTAAAATTGCTGCGTACGCTCGTTGCCAATTTGGCGTTAATTCGCCATTCGGATTGGTAACTACTGCTTTTAAAAAAGCTTCGGAAAGTGCGGCCATTTCTGCAAATTTATTTTTATCGGTGCCATAATTTAAACCCGTGTAGACCGATTGTGGTACAGCTCCATATTTTTTTAACATATTGGGTACATCGTGTAAAGCGCCGCCATCGCCCAAGGTAATCGCACCGTGCATGCGAACATAGTTGCGTCCTTTTTCTAAATAGGCATTTCGAGCAGAAAAAACTTGAGCTAATTCGACTGGTTTTTTACCATTTCGTACCATTTCTGATTCTAAAAAAGAATTAGTAGCATAGCTCCAACATGTTCCCGACGAACCTTGATTTTTTATGGACGTGTTTTCTAAATTAATGACTTCGGTGAATTGAAAAAGTTCTTTACTTTTTGCACTAGCATTTACTTTTAAAGAGTTTACTAAAACGTCTTGTGCTGCTACCGTTGTGCTTACGGCTACTATTACAGATAGTAAAATAGATTTTATTGTGATCATTTTGGTTTTTTTATAGGGTAAATTTAAAAAATGTATTGTTTATGTATCGCTTTTTTGGTTTTATTTAGCATTTAGCGTGAGTGATGGCAGCGGTATCCTTTTTGTGCCGATTTTTTTCGGCACAAAAAGATTTAGCGTACAGCACGACCTGTCGTTGCGAGGAACGAAGCAAACAGGGCACGCCCAAAAAACTATAAAGTTTCATGCAACCATTTGTAAAATTCGCTTTGCCATACTATGGCATTTTGTGGTTTTAAAACCCAATGGTTTTCGTCAGGAAAATATAAGAATCTACTTTTAATACCGCGAAGTTGTGCTGCTTGAAATGCTTCTTGACTTTGCCCAATGGGTACTCTAAAATCGTTTCCTCCTTGAATTATTAAAATAGGCGTATTCCATTTATCGACGAGTGTAATTGGATTAAAGTCGGTGTAGCTTTTTTGGGCAACTTTGTTATTTTTATCCCAATAAGGGCCACCAAAATCCCACATATTAAAAAACACTTCTTCGGTTGTGCCAAACATACTTTGGGTGTTAAAAACGCCATCATGTGCAATAAATGTTTTGAATCGATTGTTATGTATTCCGGCTAAATAAAATACCGAATAGCCGCCATAGCTAGCACCAACGCAACCTAAGCGTGTTTTGTCGACATAGCTTTCTTTTGACAACTCGTCGATTGCCGATAAGTAATCTTGCATTACTTGCCCGCCCCAGTCGGTGCTAATTTGTTCGTTCCAGGCTTGTCCATGGCCGTACATGCCGCGACGGTTTGGTGCCACAACGATGTATCCTTGTGCTGACATTAGCGAAAAATTCCATCGAAAGGAATAACTTTGTGTTAGTGGTGACTGCGGTCCTCCTTGACAAAATAGTAGCGTTGGATATTTTTTTGTTTTATCAAAATTTGGCGGTAATGCAACCCATACTAACATTTTTTTTCCGTCGGTGGTGGTTACATATCGTTTTTCGATTGTGCTTAAAGTTAGTTTTGAATATGCTTGGTCATTAACTTTTGTAATTTGTTGCCATGTTTTGAACATTAGGTCGTAAGAGTAAATTTCGTTGGCATGATTCATATCTGATCGGGTAACAATAATTTTTGAATCCGAAAAACCTACCAAATCATTCACATCAAAATTGCCGCTGGTAAGCTGATTTACTGTTATGGCTATTTTGGTTAATCCCGGAAAATTTACTTCAAATAATTGTTTGGTGCCGTCTACGGGTGCCACGAAATACACTTTTTTGCCATCGG
This sequence comes from Flavobacterium sp., assembly GCA_043772535.1. Lineage (GTDB taxonomy): Bacteria > Bacteroidota > Bacteroidia > Flavobacteriales > Flavobacteriaceae > Flavobacterium. Next base: position 12,961 of record JAYVGC010000136.1, read on the forward strand.
CACTCCATAAATAATTATCAACGGTGCCGTCAAAATTTGCCGTTAAGTTGATGTCGATGCCGTTAAAACGAACCATAATATCGTTTTTGTCCGCTTCATAGCCGTCTCGTTTCATTTGCAACCACGTTAAATTACCGGTTGGCGAAAAAACCGGATTGGTATCGTATCCTAAATTCGTTTCGGTTAAATTTTTTGTTTGTTTGGTTTCTAAATTATATTCGTACAAGTTTGTATTTGTTGAAATGGCATAATCGGTGCCAAATTTTTTCTTGCAAACATAAATAATGCCTTTGCTGTCTGGGCTCCAAATATAATCTTCATCGCCGCCAAATGGTTTTTGTGGCGCATCATACGGTTCGTTGACCATAATGTCGATTGGTATTGCTTTTTCATTATTTTCGGCATAAAAAATATGGTTGCATGTTCCGTCATTCCAAGTGTCCCAATGCCGATAATCCAAACCATTATATATTTGAACATTTGATTTTGTTAGTTCTGGATAAAAATCTAGTCCTAACACGTTATTGCTTTTTACTTCTTTAGATGACAAAATAAACTTGCCGTCTGGTGATATATTTTTGTTGAACAAAACTGATTTTGTTTCAAAAATTTCAGTTGCATTTCCGCCAGAAATAGAAATAGTATAAAATTTTGATGTCGATTTATTTTCTTGAACCGATGGCACGCTTACCTTATATAAAACCGATTTTTGATCGTTCGAAACTTCTAACGGAGTAATTCGTGCTAATTTCCATAATAAATCTGGTGTTAAAGTGCTTTGCGCAAATGAAGTAAGTAAACTCATATAAAAAGTAAGTAAAATAATTATTTTTTTCATTAGAAACGATTTTGTTTTGAAATGTAAAAGTAGTACATTTATTTTTGTGCTACTTTAAGCAGCATTAAATAAATTACTGATGAAACTAAGTTACTGGGAATTAAAAAACTGGTTTTCTAATATAGATTATACCATTGTGGGCAGCGGCATTGTTGGTTTGCATTGCGCACTAAATTTAAGAGAGCGGTTTCCTAAAAGTAAAATTTTAGTGTTAGAAAAAGGACTTTTACCGCAAGGAGCAAGTACAAAAAACGCTGGTTTTGCTTGTTTTGGTAGTATTTCTGAAATTATTGACGATTTACAAACACATAGCGAACAAGAGGTAATTGAATTGGTGCAAAAGCGAAAATTAGGTTTGCAACTGCTTCGAAATCGACTTGGTGATGCTACATTAGATTACAAGCCCTTTGGCGGGTACGAACTTTTTTTGAAAAAAGATACCGCAACTTACAATCATTGTTTGCAAAAATTACCCTTTGTAAATGATTTATTAAAATCCGTTTTTACTACCGATACCTTCATAAAACAACCTGACAGTTTTAATTTTAATGAAATTCATAATTATACTGTTTTTAATCCTTTTGAAGGTCAAATTGATACTGGTAATATGATGCAGGCGCTATTAAAAGAAGTTACAATTAATGGCATTTTAGTATTAAATCAGGTTGAAGTAACATCGTTTTTAAGTAAAAATAATAGTGTTGCCGTTGCAATAAACGATTTTAGTTTTGAAACAAAAAAGTTATTGTTTGCCACAAATGGCTTTGCCTCGAAACTTACCAATAACGAAGTTCGACCCGCTCGAGCTCAAGTTTTAATTACTGAGCCAATTGATAACTTAGCTATACAAGGTACGTTTCATTTAGATAAAGGGTATTATTATTTTAGAAACATTAACAACCGTATTTTACTTGGTGGCGGTCGAAATTTAGATTTTGACGGCGAAACTACTACTGCAATTGATGAAACCAAATTAATTCAAAATCGTTTGGAAAACTTGTTAAAAGAAGTAATTTTGCCAACCTGTACTTTTAAAATTGCGCACCGCTGGAGCGGCATTATGGGCATGGGCGATAGTAAAAATCCAATTGTTAAACAAGTAAGCGAAAACGTTTTCTGTGGCGTTCGACTGGGCGGTATGGGTGTTGCTATTGGCAGTTTGGTAGGTAAAGAATTAGCAGATTTAATAAAATGAAAATAAAAAAAACAGCACAAACCAAAGGCAAAGCAAAAATATCGTTCTGGACAAAATTAAAAAGTTTTATTTATAAAGCCGTTTTATGGTTTCTTGGAATTTCGATTTTTTTGGTGGTTTTATATAAATTTGTACCTGTTCCTTTTACACCTTTAATGATTGTAAGAAGCATAGAGCAGAAACTAGCGGGTAAAGAAATGACGTGCAGCCACGATTGGGTTTCGATTGATGAAATGAGTAAAAATTTTCCGAAAGCGGTGATGGCAAGTGAAGATGGTAATTTTTTAAAGCACAGCGGCTTTGATTTTAAAGCCATGAAAAAAGCGTATAAAAATAATAATCGCGGGCGCAAGCTTAAAGGCGGCAGCACGATAAGTCAACAAACTGCAAAAAATGTTTTTTTATGGCAGGGTCGAAGTTATGTTCGTAAAGGTTTTGAGGCTTATTTTACATTTTTGATTGAATTGATATGGGGCAAAAAACGAATTATGGAAGTGTACCTTAATAGCATCGAAATGGGTGATGGCGTTTATGGAGTGCAAGCCGCATCGAAACATTGGTATGGTAAAAATGCAGTAGATGTATCGCAAATTCAAGCGGCGGGCATTGCCGCAATTTTGCCAAACCCACGAAAATATAAAGCATCAAACTCAAGCAGCTATATCAATTTGCGCAAATCTAAAATTGTTCGTGTAATGCGTAAGGTGGGCAAAATTGTGTACGAAAAATAATTTTTTTATAGTTTTTATAGTTTTTACATCTATTTTATACTACTTCCTGCTGGGATAAACCGTATTTTTAAAATGCTACAATAATATAAATAACTAAATTTATACTGGGTAAAACGCCTTTTTTGATTGGATAATTGCTTTGCATTAGGGATAGCAGCGGCATCCTTTTTTTGCCTTCGACGGTAGTGGTGATGGCAAAAAAAGATATAGCGTATAGCCCGACGCATTGCGTTTTTTTGTTTTAAAAAAAAACGAAGTGCGGAATGCCCAAATTGAAAAAACCATTTATCTCGAAATTGAAATAAATGGTTTTTGTGTTGACATTGCTTGTTTTTACAAACTCATTTCGGTAAAATATTTGTAAAATAACGGAATGGTTTCGATGCCTTTGAGGTAGTTGAATATTCCGAAATGTTCGTTTGGCGAATGTATTGCATCAGAATCGAGCCCAAAACCCATTAAAATTGTTTTTGATTTGAGTTCTTTTTCAAATAGCGCCACAATGGGTATGCTTCCGCCCGAACGCACCGGAATTGCGGGCACGCCAAACGATTCAGAATAGGCTTTGTAAGCCGCTTTGTAGCCAATGCAATCAAATGGGGTTACGTAGCCTTGACCGCCGTGGTGTGGTTTTACTTTTACCGTTACGCCGCTTGGGGCAATGCTTAAGAAATGATTTGTAAACAAGGTTGTAATTTCTTGCCAGTCTTGATTGGGTACTAAACGCATGGATATTTTAGCAAAAGCTTGGCTCGGAATTACTGTTTTTGCGCCTTCGCCGGTATAGCCACCCCAAATACCGTTTACGTCTAATGTTGGCCGTATGGAGTTGCGCTCGTTGGTGGTGTATCCTTTTTCGCCGTAAATATCTGTTAGTGCTAATGCTTTTTTATAATCGTCGAGATTAAAAGGTGCTTTTGCCATTTCGGCACGTTCTTCTGTTGAAAGCTCTTCGACGTTATCATAAAAACCTGGAATGGTAATTTTGTTGTCATCGTCATGCAACGATGCAATCATTTTTGTTAAAATATTGATCGGATTGGCTACTGCGCCGCCATAAAGTCCTGAATGTAAATCGCGATTTGGGCCCGTAACCTCTACCTCAACATAACTTAAGCCTCGTAAACCGGTTGTTATTGAGGGTTGCTGGTTGGAGATCATTCCAGTATCGGAAATTAAAATTACGTCGTTTTTTAATTTTTCTTGATTGCGTTCTACAAACCACGACAAGCTATTTGACCCAACTTCTTCTTCGCCTTCTATCATGAATTTTACATTGCATGGCAAACAATCGTTGGCAATCATGTATTCAAAAGCTTTTACATGCATGTACATTTGCCCTTTGTCGTCGCAAGAGCCTCGTGCAAAAATGGCTCCGTCGGGGTGCAATTCGGTGGTTTTTATTACGGGTTCAAAAGGTGGCGAAGTCCACAAATCTAATGGGTCGGGCGGTTGCACGTCGTAATGGCCGTATACTAAAATGGTGGGTAAATTGGCGTCGATAATGTGCTCGCCGTACACGATTGGGTTGCCTGGTGTGTCGCAAATTTCGACTAATTTGCAACCTGCTTTTTCGAGGCTTACTTTTATGGCATTGGCAGTTTTGATAATATCGTTTGCAAAGGCTGGATCGGCGCTAATTGAAGGAATTTTTAACAGTTCGATCAATTCATCAATAAATCGTTGTTTGTTTTGCTGCACGTAATGGTGTATGTTGTTCATTTTGCTTTTTTAATAATGTAATCAAAAATACAAAAAATTTATTTTTAAAAAAATTCACAATTCATAAATTAAAGTTGATAATTATATTTATATTTGCAATCTGATTTCGCGGATATGGTGAAATTGGTAGACATGCCAGACTTAGGATCTGGTGCCGCAAGGCGTGTAGGTTCGAGTCCTATTATCCGCACTCAAACAGTCTCTAA
>JAYVGC010000137.1:0-17651 GCA_043772535.1 Flavobacterium sp.
GGAAGCGAACACGCCACGGGACATTTATTGTATTCTCGGTTTTGGAATAAATTTTTGAAAGACATAGGTATTGCTCCTACCGAAGAACCATTTAAAAAATTGATTAATCAAGGTATGATTTTGGGGATGAGTGCATTTGTGCATCGGATTAAAAATGGAGGCTTTTATAAATACGAGCAAAATATAGATACAGATTTAATGAATGAAAAAAATGATCTTTTTGATTCATTATTTACAGAATTGTTAGAAAATGTGATTGTGTCTTATGATTTATTGGATGGAAAAAAAGAATCCGATGCCATACATGGCGAACTATATAATTTAGGAAAAGTTGCTGTAGGATGTAATTTTGATTTTTCAGATTTAACGGATAACGGTTTTGAATTGGATAAAATTAATTTTACAACATATACAACGTCTTCTTTATTAGATTATGTTAATATACAGGATGAATTACATTTTGAAGGATATAACAAATGGATTAGAGAAAATCACATCAAAAGACCCATTACAAATTTTAATGACAAAATAAAAGTTTCTCGCGAAGTAGAGAAAATGTCAAAATCGAAATACAATGTAGTATCACCAGACACAATTTGCGAAGAGTATGGCGCAGATACCTTACGTTTATACGAAATGTTTTTAGGTCCTTTGGAACAATCAAAACCTTGGAATACAGCAGGAATAACTGGTGTTTTTGGTTTCTTAAAAAAATTATGGCGGTTGTACTTCGATGACCATGGATTAATTGTAAACAATAACGAACCAACAGCAGCGATGTACAAAAGTTTGCACAAAACAATCAAAAAAACTACCGAGGATATCGAACATTTTTCATTTAATACATCTGTTTCGCAGTTTATGATTTGCGTAAATGAATTGGCAACTTTAAAATGCAACCACCACAAAATTTTAGAACCACTAGCCATTTTAATTTCACCGTATGCACCTCATATTGCCGAAGAATTATGGAAATCTTTAGGCAATAGCGGCTCTATAAGTACAATCGCTTTTCCTGTGTATAGTAAACAATATTTGGTGGAATCTGAAAAAGAATATCCTGTTTCTTTTAATGGTAAAATGCGATTTACAGTAAAGCTACCCTTAGATTTAAGTGTAAGTGAAATTCAAGAAATTGTCATGGCCGACGAAAGAACCATGAAGCAATTAGAAGGACGTATCCCTAATAAAGTAATTATAGTGCCAGGAAAAGTAATTAACTTAGTAGGATAAAATTTTGATTTATAATAAACAGTGACGAAATTATATTTAAAATAGATACAGAATATAAATCGATTTTTTAATCTTTTATTAAATGATACGTTTATTGTCGCTTATAATTTAGTGTTTAAAAACAACGTGTTATTTATGCTGCTTTCGTTATTTTTAGAATATCAATTTACTTGAAACATAATAAAAGCAGCAAACTTAGACTAGATTTAATAAAAAAAGAAATATAGGTAGCGTCGCTGTTTAAATAGCTTTAAAGAAACGACGCGCGCTGCTTTGGTTTGGTGCAACAAAATTCGTTACAACGATGTTAGTACCATAATTTTATAAATAATAAACTACATTTTGGACTTTACTATTTACAAATATTTTACAAAACTATATTTTTAGATTTTTTAATGAAATGTAAAATTTATTAAAACCGCTCGTGTTCGTAATCCATCTATGTTGCCTGTCCATGGGCTTGCAGGGTCATTATCACGAATTAATTCATCGTTAAGTCCAAAAACACCTCGTATTGACGGCGAAAATTTAAAATATTCTAAATAAAAATCAACTCCGAAACCTAATTCGTAATTTTGGGTCCACGGTTTAACTCTAAACCTTTGCTGCACGTTATCATCAATTGCATTAGCATTACTTGATAAATTTAACGTTGCAGAAACGCCTCCAAGCACAAACGGCCTTATATTTCCAATTCTTTTTGATGAAAATTTGAGTAATAATGGAAAATGAATATAAGTAGATTTCACTTCTCTTAATGCATCAATTTCCTTTGCAAAACCAGAATAAATTAAATTTCGTTCGGTGTAATATAACCCTGGCTCAAAACGTAAATTAATATAATCATGCAGTTTCAAATCGGCAACCAAACCAACATTAAAACCAGTAGTTTCGTTTACAACAATATTTTTTTCGGGAATTTGATTGTAATCAATTTTAAAATCAAAGGCATTAAATCCGAGAAAAAATCCGAAATAAATGCGTTGTTTGTCAAAATTTTCAAGATTTATAATTGGATTTTTGCTAAACATGTGCGTTGACTGTGCGTACGTTTTGGCAAAAAGCACTATAAGTAAAAGCGATACAATTTTCTTCATAATAAAAAGGCAAATTATTTTTTAGAAGCACTATAAATTGTGGCAACACCAAATGTTTGTGGTAAAGCAACTACGTCTATAAACCCAATTTTTCGTAAAATATTGTTTAATGCCTCACCAAAAGGAAAATTTTGTGCAGACTCGGACAAATACCCATATGCGATATTGTCTTTAGAAAATAATTTTCCGATTACAGGTAATATACAATTTGCATAAAATTGATAACCTTGCTTAAACGGAAATTGCGTTGGGTTAGACGTTTCGAGTATCACGAAAATGCCATTTGGTTTTAAAACTCTTAAAATTTCTGCCAAGCCTTTTTCTAAAGTTTCAAAATTTCTAATACCGAACGACACCGTTATGGCATCAAAATAATTATCTTGAAAAGGCATGTTTTCCGAATCGCCAATAATCATTTCAATTTGATTGGATAATTTTTTATTAATTACTTTTTCTATTCCCACGTTCAACATTCCTGGAGAAATATCTAATCCAATAATTTTTTTTGCGTTAGTCTTTGCCATTAATATTGCTAAATCGCCAGTTCCTGTGGCAATATCTAAAATCAATTCTGGCTTTTTAGCACTAATCATGCTTACAATTTTTTTGCGCCATCTTACATCAATCCCAAATGAAATAATTCTATTTAAGTTATCGTAATTGCCCGAAATTGCATCAAACATTTTGGTAACCTGATCTTTTTTGCTTAAATCAGAATCTTTGTAAGGGGTAATATTTTTTGACATTATACTCGCTTTAGGGAAGTTGCGAAATTACAAAAAAATTATCGTTTTATGTACGTAACGTATGTAAAATCGAATAAGTGCTTATCATCTTTTGGATGAAATTCTTCACTTATAACTTTCCAATCAAGAGCACTGATTTCGGGATAAACAGCATCTCCTTCACAAGTCGTATGCACGCGCGTCAATTCAATTTTGTCGCTTATAGCTAACGATTGCTTATATATTTCGGCACCTCCAACTATAAAAATAGGTTGGTTATTTGGGCAAATTGCAATTGCATTTTCAATTGAATTTACCACAAGGCATCCGTCAGGCGCTTTATAATTTAGCTGTCGTGTAATAATAACATGGATTCTGTTTGGCAGTGGTTTGGGAAAACTTTCAAAAGTTTTTCTTCCCATTACTATAAAATTTCCAGTGGTCATTTGTTTAAATCTTTTAAAATCATCGGGTAAATGCCAAACTAATAAATTGTCTTTTCCTAAAACATTATTTTCTGATGCAGCTGCAATTTGGATAATCATTTTATACTATTTATTTGTTTTCAATTTCGATTTTGAGTTGTTCAATTTTTTTTTCTTGTTTACCAATTAACCGATCAATCTGGTCGCGTTCCCATTTTTTATTCATAAAACTATCAGTTATAAAAACTTTAATAAAATGAAGAATAAAAAGAAACACCCAAATGCTGATTATCCAGAGATACCAACTATTTCTTTTGTCTACATGCATCCATTTGTCGATAATGAATAAAAATATACTTCCTATAAAAAGTAGAACGAAGTGAAAATAAAGCCGTTTTTTTTTCTTTATGCGCAATCTCGCATATTCGTACATTTCGTGCTGCGTGTCATTCATAAGTCCAAAAATTAAGTCTTAAAGGTAGTAAATTAATTTTAAAATCAAAAAACAGATTCAAAATCCATCAATGCAGGAGTGCTTTGATTATTATACTATTCAATTTAGGTGCGGATTACTTCACAATTTAACTACTTTTTTAATACATCTGTACTACATAAATACTTCTTTTTGCGGTTATTTTTTGTTATTAAAAATCGCTTTATATTATATTATTAATTGCATAAAGAAATAATTATAGTAATTCAAAAACAAACCGTCTTTATAAAATAACCTTTAGCACATTTGCATATTTTGCGAATCAAGTAACTGTTCGTAATGATTTTAATAATTGGACTTTAACCGCAAGTATTTTAAAAATAGCAAAAAAAAGAGCTTTTGCAGGCTTATTTAATATTCCAAAAAAAAGCATGTAAATAAAATTATGATGTAAATATAATTTTTATTAATGCGCTGTGGGCTAATTATTATTTGGCACGAAATAAATTTTCATGTAATGTAAATATTTATTTTACGAGCGTATGGGTTATCCATAATTTTGCATGTTCAAGCTCACACACAAAATCATATTTGAATTTTCTTATAAAAAACCCCCAAAAAGCGTCTAACATTTTGGGGGCAAGATAAAATTATAACTATATATTTTAATAAAAATATTTATTTTTAGTAAAATTCATGTCTATTGTCACTAATAGTAGCATTTTCTTTCAATGCAGGAATTATTCTTCCTACCGCTTGCACGGCCATTGCTTTTAATTTTGTTAATTCGTATGTTGGTAATTTTGGTGCTTTAATCACCGATTTAGTTCTAACTACAAACACACCAGCATTTCCTTCAATTGGTTGTGAAACTTTGTTTACAGCCAGTCCCAAGGCATTCCCAACTACTTTTGGTTCGTTGCCTAAATTTGGTAGCACTGCATTTTCAATAGCCGCAGTTGCGATGTTTTGAACAGCAACCGCATTTGATTTCGACATAGATTCAAGCGAAGTACCTTTTAATTTTAAACTTATTTTTGCTGCTTTCTTTTTATTTTTGATGATTGACTCAACCATTGGTCGCGCTTCTTCAACAGACATTAATCCTTTGGCAGTTACTTTTTTTAATTTTACGACAACATTACCAACGTTAACAACTTCAAATCTTTTTACTTCATTAAGATCTGTTTTGCTTTCGTAAGCCCATTTTACTATTTGCCGCTGATTTCCTAATGCTCCAATTGCCTCGTCCATAATTTTAACTTTAATTGCAGGTACAATTATCAAATTTGCAGCTTTTGCCGCAATGTTAAAATCTTTACCACCTATCGTTTCCATTTCAAATTTAGTCGCTTTTGTATACGCTTCGTTGGTGGTTGCTTCCGATGGATTAACTTTTAAAGCGACCGTGGCCAACTTAACCCCGTCTTGTTTATCAGTTATATTTAGTACATGGTAACCGAAATCAGATTCTACAATCGCAATTTTTCCTACCGGATTTGAAAAAGCAAAAGTATCTATCGATTTAATTGGAATTTGACCCTTTTCAAAAAATCCAATATCCCCACCGCGCTGCGCTGACTGATCGTCTGAACTTGAAAAAGCTAACATCATAAAACTTGACGGATTAGCTTGTGCTTGCGCCAAAACTTCTTGTGCTTTCGCAAATGCTTTTTCTTTGGTTCGTTTTTCTTTTTGATTTGGTGTTTGAGATCCTTCCCATCCAATTACAATTTGGCTCAACTTTGTTTTTGCACCAATTTTACGTCCTATATTTTTTGTGATGCATAAATATTTTCCATTGGTATACGGACCGTATACTTGACCAGCAGCCAAACTAAATAATTTTTCAGAATGCTCTGCGGGTAAATCTTGCTTGGTCACATACGTGGTGTCAAAAGGAACATCAGAGTTTTCGCCAACGAATTCAACATTATTTGTAGTACTTCTAAAACTTGGTAAAGTATCATTTTTACCATTTCTAAATTCTACACCACCATTTAACAATGTTGTCATTTTTGCTAACACCTCGTTTTCATCTTGTTTTGAAGGTTTATCTTCTACTAAAACGTATTCAAGTTCTCTAGTTTCTTCTGATTTGTACCTTTTTTCGTTTTTCTTAATATAGTCGGTAACGTCAGTATCGGTTACTTTGACATCACTGTCTTTTACCGAAGCATATAATACCGCAACATAATCAAAATTGACTTTATTGTTGGTCAATTCGTATGAAAACTTACCTTCTGCATTTGTGGTATACATACCACCTTTTACAAGGGTACTGTAAACAACTGCTTTCGAATTGAATTCGGCATCTTTTTCACGGTCAGCAAACATTTTAGCTTGCTCAGGATTTGATTTAAAATAATCCTTAAATTTTTTAATATCAAATTTACCTAAAGCATTCAAAAATTGGGGGTTTTGACCGATGTTTGGATCATTTTTTAAGTTTTCAATAAGATGATTCTCACCGACACGAATACCGATTTTTTCGTATTCTTCGTTTATCAAAGCCATATTAACCTCTTGCTCCCACACTTTATTTGATGCTTGAATGGCAGTAACTCCTTCGCCACTTTTTTCAGCATTTGCAACTTTTATTCGAAATTGATCAAAAGGAATATCTTTTCCGTTGATAGCTCCGACGTCTTTAGATGCACTATTAAATTGTCCCTTTTGAACTAAATCACTTACCACAAATGCTAATAAGGCAAAACCTATTAATCCAATTGCTAAAAATGATCGTTGTCTAATTTTTGATAAAATTGCCATTATTCTTGTATTAATTTTAAATTCAGTTTGCGAAAATACAATTATATGTGAAATAATTGTAATAGTAAAGTTATAATTTGTAAATAAATTTTAAAAAAGATGCATTCAAGTTGTTTTTATTCTAAAATAGTCATTTTAACCACTTCAATTTTACTGTTAGAGGCACTCTCTATTTGAAAATGAAAGTTCTGTATTTTTATTACTTCTCCTTTTGTTAAAATTTCTTTTGATGTATTTACTATAAATCCGCCCAAAGTTTCATACGAATCTTCTTCGGGAATACTTAGTTTATATGTTTCATTTAAATAGGTTACTTCTAATCGCGCCGAGAACAGATAATTTTTATCATCAAGTTGATTTTCGATTAGCGTTTCATCTTCGTCATGTTCATCTTCAATTTCACCAAAAAGTTCTTCAATAATATCTTCAATTGTAATTATACCTGAAGTGCCCCCATATTCATCAATAACTACGGCAACACTTTTTCTTTTTTTGGTTAATAAGTTTAAAATTTCTTTTATAAATATTGTTTCTGGTACAAAAGGCATTAAAATCATTATTGATTTTATGGTTTTTGGTTTTTTAAATAATTCAAAAGAGTGTACATAACCCAATATATCATCTATTGAGTTTTGGTATACTATTATTTTTGAATATCCTGTGGTTACAAAAAGTTTATTTAAATTTTCGATACTATCGTTAATTTCAATGGCAACCAATTCGGTTCTCGGAGTCATTATTTCTCGTGCTTTTACACCCGAAAATTCTAAAGCATTTTGAAATATTTGTATTTCTGAATCAACCGTTTCGTTATCATTTACGGTACTCATTTGTTCATTAATATAATTTCCTAATTCAGTTTTACTAAAAAAAGAAGGCACGTAATCGCCTTCTGTTTTGAAAAATTTTCGTAAAATAAAATCTGAAATCCAAATTATAAACGAGGAAATATAAAAAAATAATTTGAAAAAAAAGTAACTAGGGATGGCAAAAAACTTCATCAAACTATTGGCGTAAATTTGAAAAAATACTTTTGGCAAAAATTCTGAGGTTACTAAAACGATTAACGTAGAGATGACCGTTTGAAGTAATAGACTACTTATATTTGAGATTTGAAAATGAAAACTTGTAATCGATTTCATTAACATATCGCCCATAAAAAAGCCATAAATAACCATAGAAACGTTATTACCAACAAGCATTGTGGCAATAAATTGAGATGGCTTTTCTGTGATTTTTGTTAAAATTATTGAAAGAAAATTATCTTGCTTCTTTTCAATTTCTAAATATATTTTATTAGAAGATACGAAGGCTATCTCCATTCCTGAAAAGAAAGCACATAAAAGTAAACAGGTTATGATTACTATGGCTTCCATTAATTAGATTGTTTATTCGCGTCTTTTTTGCGGTTTTCAAATTTTTTCGAAAACTTCATTCTGAAGAAAAAAACAAACAAAGCAGCAGCTGATAAAATGGCACTTAACCAAAATCGATCGGTACCATCATTCCATTTTGAAAAAGCATCCCACGCCAAAAAAAGCGAAATTGCTAAGTAAATGTATTTAGTGAAATTAAGATAGTTCATTTGCGTTACTTTTTAGTTGCTATTTTCAACTTCCCCATTTATTTGTTGGGAGTTGATTATTTTAAAGTTTTTACTAAAATCAAGTCCTTGTCCTTGCGAAATACCTTTCGGGTCGGTAAACTTATATAATTTTTCTGTAAAGAACCATTCATTTTTTTGATCAAAATACAGTTGATCGGTTTCTAAAAGTTGCCCTGTTTCGTTCGAAATTTTTACGTTTCCTTGTAAATCAATTAAGTCCGTGTCCTTAAAAGTAATTGCGTAGTTTGAGGTTATGAATGTTTTTTTTCCTTTTTCATCATAAAGTGTTACGTTTATACCTTTTGGGAATTCGGTAAACGGAAATTTCAATGAGGCATAATCCAACATTTTTGATGTAATTAATACCGATTTTATTCTGCCAGAATCTGTATATTTTAAATTGATAGAATCTGACTCGCCGCTTGGTACAAATTCAGAAACAGTTGATTTTTGAATTTCTTTAAAATTACTTTCGCAAGACGAAATTGAAATTACCGTAGCAAAAACAACTGATGTCGAAAAAAATAATCTTGCAAAAAAAGCCATCTATTTGTTTAATTATATTTACGTTTTACGAACCATTTGTCATTAAAAGACAAACCAATACTAAATAAGTTATAATTTTCGCGAACCAAATTATTGGATGTAGTGCCGCGACTTCCATGTTCATAAGACAGGTTTAAACTAGAAAACGTATTTTTAAGTGGCAAACTCAAACCTAGCGTAAAAGCCCCATCCTTGATAGTTTTGTTATTAATTATCAAGCCCGTATTTTCATATCGTAAGCCGGCTTTATAAACCATTCTGCTAAAATAACTTGTGTATGAGTTGTATTTCGGAATGTAATATCCGCCCAAACTTACTTTTGTCCCATTTGCATAATTTACGTTTGTAATGTCGGGTAATCTGTTGGTAAATCGGCTATTTTCTTTAAAAGTAACCTCAGCACCCAAGCTCCACTTTGTTAAATGCCCAAGTCCAATTCCAAGTGTTACTTTTGAAGGTAAATTTAGTTTGTTTTCAAAATCAGAAATTAGCGAAGTACTTATTTGTGGTGATTGAATTAAAGCAATTTCTCGCTCGCTTTTATTTGCTAAATTTACACTAGGAGAGAACGTTAATGAACTAAAAAGATCGGTTTTTTTATTAATTTTTCTCTGATAAGCCACACCGATATTAAAATTTGAACCATTTATGTACGATGTATTTCTTTCGATGGTGCTGTATTGCACATCTGTAATTTCAGTTACGCTATTGGTTTCGACCGTTCCGAAATTGTATTGAAACTCAAAACCAGCGCTAAAGTTTTTATTTATTTTAAATCCAACACCTACAAAAGCTTTATTAATTCCGCCCACACCGGTGTTTAGGGTGCGTTGGTTGGCAATCGACCTATTGTCTAAACGATATCCAACTGATGAGTATGGAATTAATCCAAACCCTATTCCAAAGCGTTTTAAAGGCAAACCAACCGCTATATAATCAAGCGTGGTACGTTGCGATTTTTCGGTTTGTGAAAAAGTTTTAATTTCGTTTGGTGCAAAACTTCCGCCTATTGAAAAATTTGTTAATTTTAAATTAGAATACATCGCAGGGTTTTGCAAATTAATATGAATACTGTCTGGTATCATTGAAATGCCACCCATTGAACGGTTTTCGATAGTGCCTGCAAACCTCACATCGCCTATTCCGTAGAAAGAATATGGAGATGATGTACCCTCTTGAGCAAAAGAAATTGTTGTAGCTAATAAAATTACTGTTGCAATAAAATTTTTAATCATTTTTGGTTGTATTGAAATGTTTGGTTCAAACTTTCTAATAAAAAATTTGAATTTGCAAATATGGTATTTTTTAATCGGTTAGCCAAAAAAATGCAGTCACCTCCCGTTAAAATTATAATAAAGTTATCATTTTCAATAAAAAACGACTTGATAAAACCTTCTATTTCATATAAAACGCCGTTGATTACTCCCGAATGAATGCCTTGATTTGTTGAATTTCCTATCATTTTATTCGGCATTTCAATTGTTAATAAGGGTAGTTTTGAAGTATGGTGGTGTAGTGATTCATATCGCAATCTAATTCCTGGAGAAATTGCCCCACCTAAATAACGGTCATCGCTATCAATAAAATCGTAAGTAATACACGTACCCGCATCAATAACGAGTCGGTTTTGTTGTGGAAATTGAAATACAGCACCTGCAGCAAGTAACATTCGGTCAATGCCGAGGGTATTAGGCGTTGTATATAAATTGGTGAATGGAAACTTATATTCGTGCGTAATAAAAATACAATTTTTAGTTAATAGCGCATTTAAAACGTTGCTATTAGTATTATTGTTGACAGATGCAATTACAACATTTTCGATTTTTGAGAATTTTTCTAAAATTTTTTCAAGCGCGTTTGAGCACTCTTTATAAGAAACTATTTGTTTTTCTAACATGTTATTATGCTCAAAAACAGCAGTTTTGACTTGAGTATTTCCAAAATCGATTACTAAAACCATAATATATAATTTAAGTTGCAAAGGTACAAATTCATTTTTTTTAAAAATTGTTTTGGATAAATTAAAAAACATGCTATATTTGCACCCGCATTAGCACGGTACCTTAGCTCAGATGGTAGAGCAATGGACTGAAAATCCATGTGTCCCTGGTTCGATCCCTGGAGGTACCACTTATAACCCTTAATTTCATTCTGATTTTAGGGGTTTTTTGTTTTTAGGGTGCTTATGAGGGCGTTTTCTGAGACAGAAATATACATTGTAAATCCTGAATTAATTTTACTGAAACTCAATTTGGAGTTTTTATTGAAATTCTAAAAAATTGGGTACTAGGGTGCAAACTTAAATTTTTTAGTGCGGTTGTCTTTGAATTATGTTTGGCGGGGACACACGTTTTAAACTATACCATTTAACGCAGGGGTTAAAATTTAGTTATAATGTTGTAAAATGAAGACAAATAACATTTTGATAATACAAAAATAGTTTTGGTGTTTATAACCTAACGACTTATGTATGATTAAAAAGAATTATATTTGAGTTTATTTTTAATAATGTAGAATTACTGCTGATGCGTTAATATTTTTTATTTAGTTGTAAAGCACTGATAGTTATGTTTTTATTGTCGTTTTTTGATTTTTTTGATTTGATTTGAAGCTTGACACTTTTATCGTATTTTATAGGATAAAAGTATGAATTCAGGAAAGTATGTTTTTTCACAATTGTTAGATTTTGTTAACAAATATGAATTTGAAAAATTTGTAAAAAAATATTATGGCAATCATCGAGTTCGTGATTTAAACTGTTGGAATCAATTTATTTAATTGTTTTTTGGACAACTGACTTCTTTAAATTCCTTGCGTGATATATGTTTGTGTCTCAAGGCTCACAATAACAAACTCTATCATTTAGGTATAAAAAGTTATGTAAATCAAACAACTTTATCAAGAGTTAATGAAAATAGGGACTGGCAAATATTTGCTGATTTTGGCAAATATCTAATTGAGCAAATTCGTCCTTTGTATCAAGATAGTGAAATAACAAATATAGGCCTTGATAATGAGATATTTGCCAGAGATTCAACATCTATATCTTGTAGTATTAATTTATTAACTTGGGCTGAAAAGAAAGTATAGTCGTGGAGCAGTAAAAGTTCACACTATACTAGACCTTCGAGGTAATATCCCTGTTTTTATTTTAGTTACAGATGGCAAATATCACTATAGCAATGTTTTAGATGTAATAAATTTTGTGCCAGATGCCATTTATTTGATGGATAAAGCATATGTAGATTTTGAAGCATTATACAAAATACATCTGATAAATGCTTTTTTTTGTAACAAGAGCAAAATCGAGTATGAAATATACTATCATAGAGCAAAACTTTAATATTGACCAAGATACTGGACTCAGAGCTGATAAAACGGTTGAACTAACCGTGGTTAAGTCAAGAAAACTATACCCAGAAAAAATCCGTTTGGTTGAATACTATGACTCTCAAAACGATAATTATCTGATATTTATGACAAATAATTTTGAGGTTACTGCATTAGAAATCGCTTATTTATATAAAAATAGGTGGCAAATAGAAACATTTTTTAAATGGATTAAACAAAATTTATCGATTAAAAAGTTTTGGGGATATTCAACTACTGCTGTAAAAACGCATATTTGGATAGCTATTAGCACTTATTTAATTGTTGCATACATCAAGAAACAAGTGAAAAGCGAATTGTCAATTTATCAGATTATGCAAATTCTAAGCATATTTGTATTTGATAAAACGCCAATCAGTCAATTACTGAACGGTTTTCAAATCAATCAAAATGTCAATGAACTTCAGTTTAATTTATTTAACGAAATTTGAAAAATATTAACGCATCAGTACTAATTTTAAATTTAAAAACTTTGCATGAAACCTTTAAAATAATCTATAACTTAAGTATTAATTTAAAATTTCGCAAACGCAATCAGTGGCTCATGATTTTGATTGTCTGCTTGTTGCAATGCTTTGATGTATTTTTCTCGTATTTCGTTTGATTTCACAAGGTTGCTAGTGCTCCAGGTGAAATATTTTATTTGGTATAGTTTTTCTAAAATTAAATCTGCCATTAACCTTGAATGTCTGCCATTTCCATTCGGAAAACAATGAATACTGACCAAACGGTGCTTAAATCGAATGGCTATTTCATCGTTAGCATAGGTTTTATTGTTGTACCAATACAAGCCATCGTCTAGTAATTGTTTTAAAACAACAGGAATGTTATAACTTTTTGTACCTATATTTTTCTCTGATTTTCTGAACTTTCCTGCCCATTTCCAAACATCGCTGTACATTTTTTTATGCAAATTGAGTACAAATTTTTCTGTAAACAATTGTTCGGGTTTTACTTTTAGTCGCAAAGTCCACTCTATTGCTTTTTCAATATTGAGTTGTTCAAACTCGTCTAGTTCGCCACGAGTCGTTATTGACAGAATTTTTAATCCTTCGAGTTCTTCTTCACTCAAAAGCGTTTGCCCAGTTATGTACGTTATTTCTAATCCCATAAATATTTTGGCATTTCGGTTTTAATTTCTTCGGTTTTTTGAGCAATTGCTTTTGCTATTCGTTCGTTGGTGTTTTGCTGGTCTTCTAAAGCCATTGTAGCATTAGTTCGTTCTACAATTTCTTTAGCAATTTTTTCGGCTCTTGCCGTTATCATTGCATCAAGAGAACCATCGTTTGGCACAAAACCATAAACCAACTGCATATTTAAACCTCTTGCTAAATCTCTTAAAGTATTTATTGTTATTGTTCCGTTGGCTTCTCTTAATTCCATTACGGCAATACTCTGAGGACTTATTTTCAATATGTTTCCAAGTTGTCGCAAAGACATATTTAAAGCAGTTCTAACAGATTTAGTCCAACCTGCCGATGGCAAAACAAGATTGTTAACTTCTCTAAAACAAAAAAGTTTGGCATCGAGTTGCTCTATTATCAACATTCTTTTTTTATCTTTCATAACCTTAAAACTGTAAATTATTACACAAATTTAAACTTATAGATTGAAAAAACAAATTAATTTTCAACTTATAGGTTGAAAAAAGTACTTATTTATCAACTTATAGATTGAAAAAATACTATAAATTAAAATATAATCCACTATCTACAATGTGCGAAGCCCCTTCTTCTCCTATAATTCTAATGTATTTATAAAACTTGTCATAAAATGCTTTATGCAGTATCAATTTTTATTAAATTTGCTCTTATCCCCTATTTTTTTGGATTTTGCATATTTGTTACGTGCAATTGTTTATATCATAAAGTAAAATGCTACTTTTGATTAAAAATTATAACTGATGAAGCTTAATTTGTTACAAGTCGAAATTGACGGTATTGATAAAGAGATTTTGAGAGATTTGATGTTAGATGCACGTAAACCCGTATTGCAAATTGCCAACAAAATCGGAATTTCAGGTGCTGCTATTCATCAAAGATTAAAAAAATTAGAAGATGCAGGCGTAATTTCGGGATCAAAATTCATCCTAAACTATAAAGTACTGGGTTTTAAAACTATGGCATTTATTGGTGTTTATCTTGATAAAGCCTCAAGTAATTCAGAAGCTGTAAAGGAATTAAAAAAAATTCCAGAAGTATTGGAATGCCATTACACAACTGGTAACTGGAGTATTTTAATAAAAATTATTTGTCGAGACAATGAGCATTTAATGAATTTATTAAATAATAAAATTCAACCTATAACTGGTGTATCTCGGACCGAAACATTTATTTCGTTAGAGCAACAAATTGAACGTCAAATTCAGCTTTAATAATTCGGTACCAGAACTTGTTTTATTAGTAATTCTAAATTTGATCTCGGCAAATCGCACGATTTGTTTTGGCATAAGTAAAATATGTTTTCATTGTTTACATAGCGATTTTCTAAAAATGGTAAAATTGATTTTTTTGTTGCTCCTGCAATAATTAAATTGGGTAAATAAAACGAATTGCATGTTTTTACATTTTTTTCTGCTTCATTTCCGCAAATTGCTAGTTCCTTACTTTGGCTTGAAAAGTGCATATAAACGGCTAGCCAATTAGAAAAAGCCGACGGATAGTCAATACTTGGCAGCACATGATGGAGCATTTTTTGGGCAATTTTTTCATAATATGAATGGTTAAAATAAATACGTAAAACTACCAAATTATTTGCCATTACAGAGTTTGAAGCTGGAATTACATTGTCTTCAATTTCAAAATGTTGCACTATGAGCGAGTCGTCTAAAACCGAAGTGAATCTAAAGAATTCTGATTTTTCATCGTAAAAATGATCAAAGCAATAATCTGTTAATTGTTTAGCAATTTGCAACCAATATTCGTTTAAAGTTACTTGATATAAATTTATAAATGCTTCGATAACAAAACTATAATCTTCTAAATAACCGTTTATAGTTGCTTTTTTGTTTTTGTAGTTATGAAATAAATTACCGTTTTCTGATAAAAAAGTTGTGGTTATAAATTGTGCCGATTGCAAAGCAATTTTTAAATAACGTTCGTTTTGCACCGCTTTATATGCATCAATGTAGCCGTTTAACATTAGTGCATTCCAAGAGCAAAGGCATTTGTCGTCTAATCTAGGGTGACTTCTTTTTTCACGCTCGGCAAATAACAATTGCTCCCAATATTGTTTTTTATTAATAAGGTCGATTTCGGATAAATTGTTTTTAGTTGCTAATGTTGTAAGTGATTCTTTTTGAATTAGTACATAGTTGTCATGTTCCCAATATCCAAAATCATTACAATTGAAAACTTGCTCAAAAAGTTGAAAATCCTCTTGTATAATTTGTTGCAAGTCCTTTTTTTTCCAAACATAAAAGGCGCCTTCTTCTAATTTATTTTCATTATTTAAGCTATCCGCATCTAGTGCCGAATAAAAGCCATACTCAGGCGATACGAATTTATTTTCGACAAAAGCAAGTGTTTTTTCGATTATGGTTTTGAAAAGTTCATTTTTTGTTAATTTATAGGCATTGGCATACAAACTTACTAATTGCGCGTTGTCGTAAAGCATTTTTTCGAAGTGGGGAACGTGCCATTTTAAATCGACCGAGTACCGTGAAAAGCCGCCGCCAACCGTGTCAAACAGTCCGCCAAACGCCATTTTTGTGAGTGTTAGGTTTACAAATTCTAGTACTTTTTTATCTTGATTTTGATAGGCATACCGCAGCAAAAATTGATAATTGGTGGGCATCATAAATTTTGGAGCCCGAGCCATGCCGCCAAATTCGTTATCAAAACTTAATTTCCATTTTTGAACTAATTTATGTAATGTTTGATCATCAAAAATTGAAATTAGGTCTGTATTTTTTACAATTGTGGTGGCCTGCAACCCTTGGGAAAGTGCGTTTGCATATTCAATTAATTTTTCAGGTTGTTGTTGGTATAATTCTTGAATTTGAACTAAATAATTAATCCAGTCTTTGGTTTTAAAATAGGTTCCTCCCCATACGGGTCGGCCATCGGGAAGGCAAATTACGTTCATAGGCCAGCCACCATGACCTGTCATAAGTTGAGTGGCTTTCATGTATACGGCATCAACATCAGGACGCTCTTCGCGATCTACTTTTATTGAAATGTAGTTGTGATTCATTATCGTTGCTACGTCTTGGTTTTCAAAACTTTCGTGCTCCATTACGTGGCACCAATGGCAGGCAGAATAGCCGACGCTTATTATAATTAATTTATTTTGCAGCGTAGCGACTTGTAATGAAGCACTATTATAGGGTTTCCAGTGCACCGGATTGGTAGCGTGTTGTAATAAATAGGGACTCGACTCTAAATGTAACTCGTTCATAATATGGTGTTTAGCCTTGATGGTACTGTAAAACTTTTTGAAATGGAAAGTTAGTTTTTTTTAGCAAAAAATTGCGACAGCGAGAGCACATTTTTTGGTTAAAAAAACAACTTGAGATAAAAAAACTTGAAAGGGACAGCGAGAACGGCTTCTAAATAACAAAAACGCTTCGAGAATGTTACATTTTACTGCTTTTAAGTTTGGTTTACCGTAATTTTCTGATTTGACAATCGCATTTTTCTATGGCGATAAATATGTTTTTTTGTTAATTTAAAATTTGAACTAAATTAACGATAAACTTTAAACATTAATTTATATATTTGACAGCTACGAAAATTAATATAAATATTATTATTATATCCATTATAAATAAAGCTCAATGAATTTTAAACAAATTTATGTATTTGCATTAGCGTTGTTTTTTAAACTTAGTTTCGGTCAAGAAGTATTGCCTGTATATTCTGATTATTTGTCTGATAATTATTATTTGCTTCATCCATCGATGGCGGGCGCTGCTAATTGTACCAAACTAAGAATAACGGCTCGGCAGCAATGGTTTGATCAGTCGCAAGCTCCATCGTTACAAACAGTAAGTTTTAATGGTCGTTTGAATGACCGCTCCGGAGTCGGCATTATTTTGATTAATGACAAAAATGGTTTTCATGCACAAAGAGGTTTAAGATTGACGTACGCCCATCATTTAAAATTTTCGCGAGATGAAATCGATTTAAATCAGCTTTCGTTTGGTTTGAGTACAGGTTTTGCTCAAAGTGTTATTGATGAAACTACTTTTAGGTTGTTTGATCCTTTGGTGTACGGCGGGATTCAACAAAAAGCAAATTATATGAATATTGATGTTGGAACGTCTTATAATTACCTCGATTTTTCTTTGCATTTTACTATTAAGAATTTGCTTTCAAGTACACGAAATTTATATTCGCAGAAAGAACCTACTAATTTACGTAGACTTATTTTAAATACGGGATATACTTTTGGAGATTCGAAGTCATTTTTATGGGAACCATC
>JAYVGC010000138.1:0-2700 GCA_043772535.1 Flavobacterium sp.
GCGATCTTTAGCTTTATTCAAATTTTCGAATGCACCGCCGTACGTAACAAAATAACCTGATGGAAATTTAATTTGGGCGTCCACATATTGTTGTAATTCAGTAACTATACTTTGAACATCTCGATTTTTTACATTAAAACCTACCACAATACGACGTTTTGCATCCTCACGTTGAATTTGATTTGGACCGTTGTTAATCGAAATATTTGCTAAATGTGATAATGGTATTTGTGTACCTTGTGGCGTGGGAATTAATAAATTTTGGATGTCATCAAGATTTTGTCTTTGTGTTGTAGTTAATCTAATTACTAAATCAAAGTGTTTTTCACCTTCAAAAACCAAACCGGTACTTTGTCCTGCAAAAGCCATGTTCACTACTTTATTAATCGTAGCAATATTTAAATTGTATTGCGCTATAACAGCCCGATTATAAGCAATAACTACTTGCGGTATTCCGGTTACAGGCTCGATAAATAAATTTTGGGAACCGTTAACCTTACTAATTACCTTTCCTAATTTATTTGCATATCGTGCTAAAGTATCTAAATTTTCGCCAAAAATTTTACAAACCACATCTTGCCTTGCGCCTGTCATTAATTCATTAAATCGCATTTGTACCGGATATTGAAAACCTGCTGTAATTCCGGGAACATCTTGTAAAGCAGTACTCATTTTTTCTGACAAATCTTTAAAACTTGATGCCGAAGTCCACTCTGATTTATCTTTCAAAATAACCATCATATCACTAGCTTCCATTGGCATTGGATCAGTTGGAACCTCTCCGCTTCCAATTTTAGTAACCACCATTTTTACTTCTGGAAATTGCAATTTTAAAATACGCGCTGCTTTTTGAGTGCTTTCGATTGTAGTTTTTAAATTGCTGCCAGTTAATACTCTGGTATCAACTGCAAAATCGCCCTCTTCTAAGGTTGGAATAAATTCGCCACCTAAAAAAGTAAAAATTACAATTGCTGTAACGAAAAGTACAACTGCTGCACTAATTACAATTTTTGGAATCGTTATAATTTTTTCTAAAGTACGTTGATAACTGTTTTCAATTTTTACCATCAACCAATCAGAAAAATTGCGTTTGTTTTTTACTTTTTTACTTAAAAAAAGAGAACTCATCATCGGAATGTATGTTAAGGATAAAATAAAAGCACCCAATAAAGCAAAAGCAACAGTTTGCGCCATTGGTTTAAACATTTTTCCCTCTATTCCTTGCAAAGTAAATATAGGTAAGTACACAATTAAAATAATTATTTGGCCAAAAACAGCACTGTTCATCATTTTTGAAGCAGAATTTATTACTTCTGAATCCATTTGCTCTTGTGAGAGTTGCGTGATTCTCTTTAATTTTTTATGATGCGAAAGTTGATGCATAACAGCTTCTACAATGATGACCGCCCCATCTACAATTAAACCGAAGTCTAAAGCACCCAAGCTCATTAAATTGCCACTTACACCAAATGTATTCATTAGAATTATTGCAAAAAGTAATGCTAACGGAATTACTGAAGCCACCAATAAACCAGCTCTAAAATTACCAAGAAACAGCACAAGGACAAACAGCACAATTAACGCGCCTTCAAGAAGGTTTTTTTCAACCGTTCCGATGGCATTATTCACCATTTTAGAACGATCTAAAAAAGGTTCAATAAGTACGCCGTCGGGTAATGTTTTTTGAATTTGCGTTATGCGCTCTTTTACATTCTTTATCACATCGCTGCTGTTGGCTCCTTTAAGCATCATAACAATTGCGCCCGATACTTCGCCCTTGTCATTGTAACACATTGCACCATATCTAGTTGCATAACCCATTTTAACTTGCGCTACGTCGCGAATAAATAGTGGTGTGCCAGATGATTTAATAGAAATATTTTCGATGTCTGCAATACTTCCAATCAAACCTTCGCTTCTAATAAATAGTGCTGTCGCTCCTTTTTCGATGTACGCACCACCCGTATTTTCGTTATTTTTTTCTACGGCCGTAAATACATCGTTAATGGTGACACCAAATGATTGTAATTTATTTGGATTGACTGCTATTTCGTATTGTTTTAATTTTCCGCCAAAACTACTTACCTCTGCAACGCCTTTAACACCGAGTAATTGACGCCTCACTATCCAGTCTTGAATAGTTCGCAAATCAGTTTCGTTAAATTTATTTTCATAGCCCTCTTTTGGTCGCACCACATATTGATAAATTTCTCCTAAACCGGTAGATATTGGACCTAATTCAGGAGTTCCAATACCTTGCGGAATTTGTGTTTGTACTTTTTGTAACCGTTCAGTAACTTGCTGCCGTGCCCAATAAATATCGGTATCATCATCAAAAACAATGGTAACCAGCGACAATCCAAAGCGTGAAAAACTCCGAATTTCTTTCATTCCTGAAATATTATTATTGGCCTGCTCGATTGGAAATGTAATCAAACGTTCGATATCGGTTGCACCAAATGAAGGCGCAATTGTAATTACTTGAACTTGATTATCAGTAATATCTGGCACTGCATCTATAGGTAATTTGGTAGTTTCAAAAATGCCATAACCAATTAATGCAAAAGTAAATAATGCAATTAGCAACTTATTCTGAATAGAAAAAGTTATGATTTTGTTTAACATGATTTTATTTTATTAATTTTAACAAATACTATTATTTTTTAAACAGTTAACTGTTTAAAAAATATTTATAATAAG
>JAYVGC010000139.1:0-50054 GCA_043772535.1 Flavobacterium sp.
TAGTAAAATTATCAAGCCAAATTTTGGTGCAAGAAAACGACTTTGTACGCGCAGGTGTACCTTTGTCAGACGGCGCAATTACGCCAGACGATATTTTAAGAATTCAAGGACCATCAGCTGTGCAGCAGTATTTGGTTAACGAAATTCAAGAAGTGTACCGTTTGCAAGGAGTAAAAATTAACGACAAACACTTTGAAGTAGTAATACGTCAAATGATGCGTAAAGTACGGGTGCAAGATCCAGGCGATACACTATTTTTAGAAGATCAACTAATTCATACCAGCGACTTTATTGTTGAAAATGATAAATTATACGGCGTTAAAGTAGTTGAAGATGCAGGCGATTCAAGCAATTTGAAGCCGGGTCAGTTAATTTCACCACGCGAACTACGTGATGAAAACTCACTATTAAAACGTAATGACAAAAATTTAGTAGTAGCCCGCGACGTAGTTACAGCAACGGCAACCCCTGTTTTACAAGGTATTACCAGAGCATCGCTGCAAACCAAATCGTTCATCTCGGCAGCATCGTTCCAAGAAACCACCAAAGTACTTAACGAAGCAGCTGTTGCTGGTAAAATTGATTACTTAGAAGGGTTGAAAGAAAATGTTATTGTAGGTCATAGAATTCCGGCCGGAACGGGTATGCGCGATTACGACGAAATTATTGTTGGTAGTAAAGAAGAGTACAGCCAAATGATGACCAGTAAAGAAGAATATATTTATTAATTTTAAACAACTAACCAAAAACTACTATATTTATTTTTTGGGCGTTACCACAAGGGTCGGGTTTTACGTTACAATCTTTTATAAAGCAAAAAAGCTTTATAAAAGGATTTTCACTACAACCCCTAACGCAACCCAGTGTAATTAAAATAAGTTGAGTATATAAAATGATTATATATTAACAAATTAATACTATAAACAACAACCACTACTTTTAATTTTATTAAAAAAATAAGATTTTTAGGTAGTGGTTTTTTTTACTATTTGCAGTACAGTTTAACAACATAATAATTTTAAAGCTATTTAATTAACCTTTAAACACCTATAAAAGATGAATAATCAACAAGACCAACAAATAAATATCGAACTCGACGAAAAAACCGCCGAAGGCATTTACTCTAACCTAGCCATTATAAACCATTCTCCTTCCGAGTTTGTGTTAGATTTTGTAACTATAATGCCAGGGGTGCCAAAATCTAAAGTAAAATCAAGAATAATTTTAACGCCACAACACGCCAAGCGTTTTCTAAGTGCATTAGCACAAAACATCGAAAATTTTGAACGCAATCATGGCGTTATTAAAGATGTAGAACAACCCAATATTCCGCTTAACTTTGGTCCTGCCGGACAAGCTTAGCATGATGTTGTACATTAAAACGAATAAGCATATTTGCTACTTATAGGTGTTAATATTGTAAAGGTCACATATACATATAATTATATAGAGTTTGATTTTTTTTGTAATTTGTACTTATAGTAAAATAAGTGTTGCTTCCTATTAATTTTTATGCAATATAATTTATATACAGCAACCCTTTATAAAGGCGTGCCGTAATGTTTTGCAGTTTATTTTTATTAACATAATTTTAGAAGGGTTTTTTATAATTTTATTGTTAAATAATATAGTATCAAAAAATGGATTTTCGTATCGTTATTTTAAGTCGAAGCACTTTTTAATGTTATACCGGTATAACTTTGATTAATTTATAAATACAGTAATTTTATGCTAGCTTTTATTAATTTTTTTGAATCATAATTTTGTGGCTACTATTTTTTGCGTATAGTTACGTTTTTTTTTAAATTTTAAAAGTAGTGCAGCTTTATAAAAATTACTATAAAATTGTTTCATGAAAACAATCTTGTTACGTATTTTTGCATCAATTTTCAAAACACAACTAATAAAAATAAATTTAAATGAATAATTCTGTTTTATACGAAAAAGAAATTGCATTTCAAGCCGACAGGCGAAAAGCTGGTGTTGAATTTATAAAAATCATAAGTGATTTATGGTATGATAAATCAATTGAATTGGTACTGTTTAGAAACCAGCTTATCGATCGAAATGTGTCTGATATTATAAATCTACATGAATATGCAGGCGAATTTGTTCAAAAACCCATTAATATTTTTGATTCGGTCGAAATTGCAGTTGCAATACAAAGTTTAAGTTTGCCACCTTCTCGTCTAGACATAGGAAAACTTACTTATGAATATCATTTAGAAGACCATAAGTATAAAAATTGCGAAGATTTTGTAAAAGATAAATTAAAAAATGCCAAAGATTTTCCAGATTTAAAACCCAAAGATGTAATTCTGTACGGATTTGGACGGATAGGTCGCTTGTTGGCTAGAGAAATGATGAGTAAAATTGGTACAGGGCAGCAACTAAGATTACGAGCAATCGTTACTCGTGATAAAAACGATGCAAATTCGTTAGAGAAAAGAGCCTCATTACTAAGATATGATTCTATTCATGGTGATTTTGAAGGATCTGTTTTTGCGGATGTCGAAAATAATGCTTTAATTATAAATGGAACTACGGTTCACGTCATAACGGCAAATGCCCCAGAAGATATCGATTATTCATTCTATGGAATTGACGATGCATTGGTTATTGACAACACTGGAGCATTCACAACTGCAGAAGCATTGCAGCGTCACTTAAAATCGACTGGAGTTACAAAAGTACTGCTGACAGCACCAGGAAAAGGAGTTCCAAATATTGTATACGGCGTTAATCATGACGAATACAATCCTGACGATGTTGCTATTTTTTCGGCAGCATCATGCACTACTAATGCAATCACTCCTATTTTGAAAGTAGTAGAAGATGAATTGGGAGTAATAAAAGGACATTTAGAAACTATTCATGCGTATACTAACGATCAAAATTTGGTAGATAATATGCATAAAAAGTACCGTCGTGGTCGCGCTGCTGCTTTAAATATGGTAATTACAGAAACCGGCGCGGGTAGTGCTGTTGCAAAGGCATTACCAAGCTTGGCAGGAAAATTAACATCAAATGCCATTCGGGTTCCTGTGCCCAACGGGTCTTTGGTGGTTTTAAACTTAGAAGTTGGTAAGGCGACCTCTATTGAAAGTGTTAATTCTATTATGCGTCATTATGCATTAGAAGGTGATTTAGTCGAACAAATCAAGTATTCTTTAAATAATGAATTAGTTTCGTCGGATATAGTAGGTACTTCCGCACCATCTATTTATGATAGTAATGCCACGATTGTTTCGGCCGATGGAAAAAATATTGTACTTTATGTTTGGTATGATAATGAATATGGCTATAGCCATCAGGTTATTCGTTTGGCAAAATATATTGCCAAAGTTAGACGATATACCTATTACTAGTAGCTACTTTATGTAATATTGTAGGTACTAGTAAAGTTTACTACCAAAATACAGATTATAAAAAAACCGCTTTATTTTCAAATAAAGCGGTTTTTTTATAAAACGTTTAATTCTATTAATTTCCAGCTACGGCAATCAAATTTAAAGCTGATCCTGCAACAAACCATCCAATTTGTCCTTCATTATAAGTATGATTTGCCATGATTATATCTTTTGATCCATCATCATGAATAAATTCTAACGACAATGGTTTTCCTGGAGCAAAATCAATTAAATCGATGAAATTTATAGTATCGTTTTCTCTGATTTTATCATAATCAAGCTCATTTGCAAAGGTCAATCCAAGTAATCCTTGTTTTTTTAAATTTGTTTCATGAATCCTTGCAAACGATTTAACTAAAACTGCCTTTACACCTAAAAATCGTGGTTCCATAGCTGCGTGTTCTCGTGATGAGCCTTCTCCGTAATTATGATCACCAACAACAATTGTAGGCACTCCTGCTGCTTTGTAAGCTCTTGCCACGGCAGGAACGGCATCGTAAAAACCAGTTAATTGGTTTTTTACAGAATTTGGTTTTTGGTTAAACGCATTAATTGCACCAATCAACATATTGTTAGAAATATTATCCAAATGACCTCTAAAACGCAACCATGGTCCTGCCATCGAAATATGGTCGGTCGTGCATTTTCCGAATGCCTTGATTAGTAATTTTGCGCCAACGATGTTTTGTCCATTCCATGCTGCAAATGGTGATAGCAATTGTAGTCGTTCTGAGGTAGCACTCACAACAACTTTTATTCCTGAACCATCTTCAGACGGTGCCTGAAAACCTGCATCTTCAACAGCAAACCCTCTCGGCGGCAATTCATCCCCGGTAGGTTCGTCTAGTTTTACTTCTATTCCGTCTTCGTTAATTAAAGTATCTGTTAGCGGATTAAATGATAAATCTCCTGCAATTGCCAAAGCGGTTACCAATTCTGGTGATCCTACAAAAGCCAAAGTATTTGGATTTCCATCGGCACGCTTGGAAAAATTTCTATTAAATGAATGCACAATTGTGTTTCGTTCTTCTTTTTCAGCTCCTTCTCTGTCCCACATTCCTATACATGGTCCGCACGCATTTGCAAAAACGGTTGCTCCAATTTTATCAAAAGCATCAATAAAACCATCCCGCTCAATTGTGTAACGCACTAGTTCAGATCCAGGGGTAATTGTAAACTGTGATTTGGTTTTTAAATTTTTATCTGCAACTTGTTTTGCTAAAGATGCTGCCCTTGCTATATCTTCGTAAGATGAATTAGTACAAGAACCGATTAATCCAACTTGAATTTTTAGCGGCCAATTGTTTTTGATAGCCTCTTCTTTCATTTTTGAAATTGGAGTTGCTAAATCTGGAGTAAAAGGGCCATTTAAATAGGGCTCTAATTCTGATAAATTAATTTCAATTACTTGGTCGAAATAGCGCTCCGGATTCGCGTAAACCTCAACATCACCTGTCAAATAAGGTGCAATTTTATTCGCTTCGTCAGCGATATCTGCTCTATCTGTTGACCGTAAATAACGATTCATTGATTCATCATAACCAAATGTTGAGGTGGTGGCACCAATTTCGGCACCCATATTACAAATAGTTCCTTTTCCTGTACATGACATTGAAGTCGCTCCTTCTCCAAAATATTCAACAATAGCTCCAGTTCCTCCTTTTACGGTCAAGATACCCGCTACTTTTAAAATCACATCTTTTGGAGCTGTCCAGCCAGAAAGTTTTCCGGTTAATTTTACACCTATTAATTTCGGGAATTTTAATTCCCATGCCATTCCTGACATTACGTCTACTGCATCTGCACCACCAACGCCAATTGCAATCATACCTAAACCTCCAGCATTTACTGTATGTGAGTCGGTTCCAATCATCATACCGCCCGGAAATGCATAATTTTCTAAAACTACTTGATGAATAATTCCGGCTCCTGGTTTCCAAAAGCCAATTCCGAATTTATCAGAAACTGATGATAAAAAATCAAAAACTTCATTACTTTGCGTTTTAGCTCGCGCTAAATCAGTTTTAGCATCTACTTTGGCCTGAATTAAATGGTCGCAGTGCACTGTGGTTGGTACTGCTACTTTCGGTTTGCCTGCATGCATAAATTGAAGCAAAGCCATTTGTGCGGTTGCATCTTGGCACGCTACACGATCTGGTGCAAAGTCTACATAATCTGCTCCGCGCGCAAAAGCACGTGTTGGTATGCTGTCCCAAAGGTGATTGTACAATATTTTTTCGGTTAATGTTAATGGTTTACCAACAATTTCGCGCGCTTTATCAACACGGGTAGTCATGTTAGAATACACTTTTTTAATCATTTCAATATCAAATGCCATAAGATATATTTTTAGGTTTGTTTTTAGATATGCAAATTTAAGTAAAATTGGTCGAATTTCATCAATTTAAAATACAAGCGCCGTTTCAAATAAGTAAAATTGTGAAAAAATAAATTATAGTTATAATTATTAAATTTTTTGAAAATTTTTCACAATTTATAATTTTATTGATAATTATTTAACTTTAAAATGTTTTTAAAATAATGATATTTTTTGCATGTAATGATTTAAATAGTTGCATTTTTTATAGGGATCGACTAAATTGTACACTTCTTAAGTGCTACAAAATCAAAAAATAACCATGAAATGATTTATTACACTAAATTTTAATATGTCCCCAGTTTTCTCCTTTTTCAATGCGTTTTAAGTGCGTTTCAGATATATTGAATTGTTTTGCAATTAGTTTATTTCTAGTTTTTCGTTCCGGACGATTTAATATCATTTTTAAACGGATTACTTTGGTTGTTGTCAGTTTTGCTCCATCTGCTTTTATATTAAATTCTATTAATTTTTGTCGATTTTCAATTAGTTTTGGACTTTTGTTTATATGCAGTAACATATCGCTATAATTTACCCACTGTAAATTAGACAGTATATCGTTATCGCGAACGTAATCTAAATGAATAACGTGAACTTGGTCCTGTGATGTTTTTGGAATAAAATTTTCTGCAATTAATTTATAAAAAAAGAAATGTTTGTTTCGGACGATGTTATTTTCATCCCGATATTTATATCTAAAAATTCTATACCCATCTACCAAACCACCTTTTAGTTCGTTTCCTTTTTTAATATCTTCTTTAAAACTTACAAGTCGTCCGCGGCTAGAAATGGCGTAGCGAAACTTAAGTTTTTCTTTTATTTCTATTTCTTTAAATTTTTCGTTTGGATAGTATCGTATCATTTAGCACTTTTTTGCATATATTGTCATATAAAAATACAAAAAACAATTGAATAAGAATCTTTTTCAGTGTTTTTTGTTATTTCTTATAATAAAAAGAGGACCTAGTTGTACAGTTTTTATAATAATTTTGCAATAATCATTTCTTCTGTAATTCCCTCGGCATCAGCTTTGTAGTTCTTTATTATTCGGTGACGTAATATTCCCTCAGCTACAGCTTTCACATCTTCAATATCAGGAGAGTATTTTCCGTTAAAAACGGCATGCGTTTTGGCTGCTAAAATTAAGTTTTGAGAAGCTCGTGGTCCTGCACCCCAATCTAAATAATTTTTTATAAATTCATCGGATAACACGTTGTTAGGTCTTGTTTTACTTACTAAAGTTACTGCATATTCTATCACATTTTCGGCCACTGGCACGCGGCGTATGAGTTCTTGAAAATCAATAATTTCTTGAGCTGTAAATAACGGTTCAACACTATTTTTTATATTCGAGGTAGTGTTTTTAACAACCAGCACTTCTTCTTCAAAGCTAGGGTAATCTAGTTTAACTGCAAACATAAAACGATCTAATTGTGCTTCAGGCAAAGGATATGTTCCTTCTTGTTCAATAGGGTTTTGTGTTGCCAAAACAAAATAGGGCAAATCTAATTTATGATTTTGTCCTGCAATGGTTACACATCGTTCTTGCATAGCTTCAAGTAATGCTGCCTGCGTTTTTGGTGGTGTTCTATTTATTTCGTCAGCTAAAATAACGTTCGAAAAAATTGGGCCTTTTATAAATTTGAATTTACGATTTTCGTCTAATATTTCACTACCTAAAATATCAGATGGCATCAAATCAGGAGTAAACTGAATTCGTTTAAATTGGAGTCCTAACGCCTGCGCAATTGTATTAACTAATAATGTTTTTGCTAATCCGGGAACGCCAACTAGCAATGCATGACCACCAGAAAAAATACTAATTAAAATTTGATTGATAACATGCTCTTGACCTACTATAACTTTAGCTATTTCGGTTTTTAAAGCGTTTTTTTTATCAACTAAAGTTTTTACTGCAGCTACGTCCGACATTTTATCTGTTTTTTAGTTTTTTATGATTTTATTAAAAAAATACTATGATTATGGTGCAATTACATATCTTTTTTTAACCAATTATTTGTAAATAGGCATTCACGGTATTCTGCATTTATTTTAATGTATGTTTCTTTTATTTTTTCAGTACTCCATTTTTCGATTGCTTTTAATTGCTTTTCTTTTAGTGCTAAATCTTTAATTTTAGTATAATCTTTAGCGTAATCGGCAGGGTGGTCTTCTATTTTGTTTGTAACTGTAATTAGTTTGAATTTTTTACCTGCCTTAGGATCATTGGTCAATAATACATTTGAAATTGCACCGCTTTTTAAGCTTGATACTTCGCTGTACATTTCTGGATCCATTTTGGTCAATTCAAAATGAGTGTCTTGTGTTTTTGGATTAATTAAGGTTCCTCCGTTTGTACGCGTTTCTTTTTCGTCAGAAAATGCTTTTGCTGCCTCGGCAAAAGTAATTTCTTTGTTTTCAATTCGTGTTTTTAGTAAATTAATCTTTTCCTTAGCTTCTTTTAGAGCCTCGTCCGATACTTTTGGCATTATTAAAATATGGCGTAATTCTAGTTCTTGACCTTTAATTTTTTCAAGCATTATTATATGATAACCAAATTCTGTTTCAAATGGTTCAGATATTTCGCCCTCTTGCAACGAAAAAGCAACGTCTTTAAATTCTTTTACAAAACCCGTTTTTTTGGTAATTTTGTAAAAACCTCCGCTAGATGCTGAACCTTTATCGTCGGTATAAATAACAGCCCTAGTTTTAAAACTTGCACCTGCTTGTACTTCGCTTTTAATTAATTTTAGCTTATCTATCGCTTTCTGCTTTTCAATTTCGGTTACTTTCGGACTAATTACTATTTGGGATATCTCGAGTTCTGTTCCAAAAACTGGTCGTTCGCTTTCAGGTATTTTTTTAAAAAAGTTTCTTGTTTCTTCTGGTGTAATTTTTATCGGATCTATGATTTTTCGTTGCATTTCACCTGCTAATTTTTGCTGCTTTAAAATTTCGAACAAGTCGGTTCTAAAATCATCTTCGTTCGATTTTTTAAAATAGCTAATCACTTTCGACATGCTACCAAGTTGCTCAACCATATAGTCAATTTGTTGGGTCATTTTTTCGCGAACTTCTTCATCTTTAATTATGATAGAATCTTGAATAGCCTGGTGCGCATACAATTTGTCTTCTAGCAATTTGCCCAACATTTGGCATCGTGTAATATCTTTTATTGAACCTCCAGAGCCCGAAATTTCTAAAAATGATTTATCAATATCTGAGTCTAAAACAACGTAATCGCCTACTGTTGCAATAATTCCGTCGATGCGCTGCTTTTTCCGTATTGTTGCTGAAGATTTTATGCTGTCTTTTTCCTTAATGATTTCTTGTGCAATTGATGACCATGAAATAGTCATAAGCGCAAATGCAATTGTAATTTTAGTATAAAGTGGAGTATTCATTTTTGTTTTTGTGAATTATTTTTTTAATTGTTTTTTAACTTGTTCGAAATTTGAAGCGGATATTGTAACTACAAATTCTTTTTTTAAATCCGCTACCCAATTTTGCTCTAAAAATTGCTGATAGTCATTTATTACTTTGCCTTTGCATTCAACCAATGTTTTTGAACTTAGGGGTAAAATACTATCTATTTTTGAAATATAATAGTAATCACCTTCTTTAAAAATTGGTGAAGTTCCTATTTCAAATTTAGTGCTTTTTGGCAGCGATGTAGCTCCTTCTTCAAAGGCACCTTCAACCAGCATTATGTTAACAGATTCTTTATTATTGAGACGTTCTTTAATAATTGTTGTAGACGTTCCTTGCTTTAATAATTCGAGTGCTTGTTTCGCAATTTCGATTTTTGTTGATGATAAAAGTGTAATTTGAGCACGTGGTTTCCAAAGATATTTTTCTTTTTGAGATTCATAAAACTTTTTCAAACCTGTTGTATCTGTTTTTGAACGTTGCCAAATTTCTTTCTCCATCAAGTCAAATAATAATAGGCCATCACGGTATTCGTCTAGTATACTTGAAAATTCTGGGAATTCATTTTCTAAATTTTCGTTATTATAAGCAACCAGTTTTTCATCTACAAACTTGTTATATAAAACCTCTTTAAGTTTTGCCAATGGTTTTGTTTTTAGATTTGTTTTTTGCTCATTTATACAAAATTTCAAAAATGACGTACCCGTTACGGGTAGTTTTTCAATAGTAAAAAGGGTACCGTCAAATGATGTTGTATTTGCTGGCATTTCTTGTTTTGCATCATAAAAAGCATCTGTAATTTGGTTTGACACTAAATTCTTCAATGTTAAATTGGATTTGATGTTGTACTTAAGGCGAAGCTTTTTAGTTAACGAGTTTGTAATCAAACGCGATCGCTCGTCTTTACTTACTTTATTTTCTATGTCATTTTTTGATTCGTCAAATGTTTTAACTGGATATTTATTAAGCAATTTTACTATATGCCAGCCATATTGCGATTGAAATGGTTTCGAAATTGGATTTTCTTTTGTTAAGTTGAAGGCAACATCTTCAAATTCGTTCGAACTCAATTGTCCTGAACTAAAACGAGTTAAAATGCCACCTTTTTCAGATGATGATTTGTCTTCTGAGAATTGTTTTGCTAAATCTTCGAATTTTTCACCTTGATTTAATTTGTTGTAGATATCGTCTATTGTAGTTTTAGATTTAGCAATATCTACACCTTCTTTGGTATTCAATATCATAATATGGGCAACTAAAATTTCGCCTCTATTTGCTCTAACATCATTTACTTTTATAATGTGATATCCAAATTTTGTTCTAATAACTTTAGAAATTGCACCCTTTTCTGTAGTGAATGCTGCCGTTTCAAAAGGATAAACCATTCGAAAAGCAGAAAAATAACCTAAATTACCTTTGTTTTCTTTTGCCGACGGATCTTGCGATTCTGCTTGAGCTATTGATTCAAAATCACTTGTTGCATTTATTTTAGTACGAATGTCATTTGCTTTTTTATACGCAATTAGGGTATCAGCTGGGGCAGCATTTTCGTCACATAAAATTAAAATATGCGACGCACTAATTTCTTTTTGAAGTCTTTGAAAGCCTTCTTCAATTAATTCCTTCGTAACTTTTGAATCAGTTGTATAATTTTTTGCTAATTGGGTTCGGTATGTTGCGAGCTCACTTTTGTATTGTTCGCTATTTTGTAACCCAATTTTATAAGCTTTAGCAACTTTTAATTTATATCCTAAAAATAATTCTAAATATTGGTCTAAATCTTTTTGAGATTCGTCTTTTACTAAATCTAAATTTTTATTATACACTCTGGCAAATTCTTCGGTATAAAATGGCTTTTCGTCTATGGTAAAAAGCACTTCTTTATTCCTTGATTGTGAATGTGCTAAAGTAGTTAAAATAAAAAGCACCGCTAAAAATAATGACTTCATAATAATCTAAAATTAATTTTACTAAAGTAATCTGTGTTATAAAAATTTCAATTAACAAAAATAGCAATTCAAGGTTAGTAAACAAGTATTCTATTTACTATTAACAAAAAATTATTAACACTTTTTTGCAATTATATCTCATGTATATCAAAATGGAATTCTTTTTTAGTATAAATAATACTATTTTTGCACTCAATTATATTTATTATGAGTTTTTTAAAAGAAATATTAAGACGTCGCACGTTCGGAATTATATCGCATCCAGATGCAGGAAAGACCACATTAACCGAAAAATTATTACTATTTGGAGGTGCCATTCAAGAAGCTGGAGCCGTAAAAAACAATAAAATTAAAAAAGGAGCAACGTCAGATTTTATGGAAATTGAACGTCAACGGGGAATTTCTGTGGCAACGTCAGTTTTAGCATTTAATTATCAAGACAAAAAAATTAATATTTTAGATACCCCAGGACATAAAGATTTTGCCGAAGATACATTTAGAACCTTAACAGCAGTTGACAGTGTTATTGTGGTAATCGACGTCGCAAAAGGTGTTGAAGAGCAAACTGAAAAATTGGTCGCTGTTTGTAGAATGCGAAAAATTCCGATAATTGTATTTATCAATAAATTGGATAGAGAAGGTAAAGATGCTTTTGATTTGATGGATGAAGTAGAAAAAAAATTAGGGCTACATGTCACTCCGCTTAGTTTTCCTATCGGGATGGGATACGATTTTAAAGGAATTTATAATATTTGGGAAAAAAACATCAATTTATTTAGTAGTGATAGTCGAAAAAATATTGATGATACTATTGCTTTCTCTGATCTTAATAATCCAGAATTAGACAAGATTATTGGCGTTAAAGCCGCAAATACTTTACGGGAGGAACTTGAGCTTATTGACGAAGTTTATCCTAAATTTGACCGTCAAGAATACTTAGATGGAAATTTGCAACCCGTATTTTTTGGGTCAGCATTAAATAATTTTGGAGTTCGTGAATTATTAGATTGCTTCGTTGCTATTGCTCCGACACCAAAATCTAAAGAATCGGATACTAGATTAGTTAATCCGGAGGAAGAAAAAATGAGTGGTTTTGTTTTTAAAATTCATGCCAATATGGATCCGAAACACCGCGATCGATTGGCATTTATAAAAATTGTTTCGGGTACCTTTGAACGAAACAAACCCTACGAACATGTACGGCTTAAAAAATCACTTAAATTTTCGAGTCCCAATGCTTTTTTTGCAGAGAAGAAAGAAATTGTAGACATTTCATATCCTGGCGATATTGTAGGTTTGCACGACACCGGAAATTTTAAAATTGGCGACACGCTTACCGAAGGCGAAATGATGAGCTTTAAAGGAATTCCTAGCTTTTCGCCAGAACATTTTAGATATATAAATAATGCGGATCCATTAAAAGCCAAGCAATTAGAAAAAGGTATAGACCAATTAATGGATGAAGGTGTAGCGCAATTGTTTACCCTTGAAATGAACAACAGAAAAATTATTGGTACCGTTGGTGCGTTGCAATATGAAGTTATTCAGTACCGATTGGAGCACGAATATGGTGCCAAATGTACTTATGAAAATTTTCCTGTTCACAAGGCATGTTGGGTTCGACCAGATGATATAAAAAGCGAGGAATTTAAAGAATTTAGAAGAGTAAAACAAAAATTTTTAGCACACGATAAATACAAGCAATTAGTATTCTTAGCCGATTCTGATTTTACAATTCACATGACGCAAAGTAAATATCCAACTGTAAAATTGTTTTTCACTTCCGAAATAGAGCCGAGTATTAATTCATAAAAAACAATAAAGGTAACAGTCCGAAATGTAAATTAGGTTATATTTTAGTATTGATATTATTTTGTATATTATTGATTTTAAGTAATATCTGGTTTTTTTGATCGCCCAGATGACCAAGCACGTCTTTTGTTATCAGCTTTTTTAAGATCGAAAAAGCTTCAAAAAAAATGTACATTCCGAAATAAGTGCAGCGAATTCCAATGTTAATAAAAGGTCAGGGAGTTAATCCTAGACGTAAAAATTTATAATGAGTAGAATTTAACGATAAATATAAAAATGTCATAAGTACACATTTATTTTTGGTTGAATTTAATAACTATAACGATATACATGAATTATAATGTTAAACATCCGTTAATACCCACAACATTTGTGTTTAAACCATATAATTTTGTGGAGATTATGAAAAAGCGTTTGTTATATTCTTTATTGTTTGCAACTATTTTCGTGGCTACGCTGCATGCTTTTTCATTAACCATTTTTCATAAAAAAGTCAGTCAAAATTTTGAAAACTCTTTAGTATTTTCAAAACATTTTTCGAAAAAAGTAATGCCACTTATTAACATCGATATAGTAAGCGATTGCAGTTCAGATGATGAAGAAAATTTAACATCAAACGACACTATTTGCGGGTCATTGGAGTGCTTTTATTTAAATAAAATAAAGTGTATTGCAGTAGTATACCCTTGTAATATGCCGCAATCTTTAAATTACTTTTTTAAAAATTTATCTAGAATTCCTCGATTCAATTTTCTCAATTTGAACGTGCTAAGAATCTGATACTTCCTCCTTTTTTATATGTACCTCTTTTTGAAATTATTTTCAAAATCAATCTATTGTTACTTTATTTTTAAAAAACACCATGAAAAAATTAATTCTATTAGTTGGTTATGCTATTGCTTTAACTGTAACTAGTTGCCAATCCAAAAAAGAAGAAAAACCTACGTTAGACGCATACGCGGTAACCAATCCAATTGTAAAAGACACTATTTTCATCAAGGAATATGTGGCTCAAATTCAATCAGTCGAAAATGTAGAAATTAGAGCACAAGAAAAAGGCTATTTAGAAACCTTGCATTGCGATGAAGGGCGACAAGTAAAATCGGGGCAGTTATTGTTTAGCATTATGCCAAAATTGTATCAAGCCGATTACTTAAAAGCTAAAGCAGAAGCGCGATTAGTAAGCTTGGAATTGCAAAATGTAAAAGTTCTTGCCGATAAAAATATTGTTTCAAAAACAGAATTAGCGATGGCGCAAGCCAAATTAGATGCTGCACATGCGGATTTGGCACTAGCTGCAACGCACCTTTCTTTTACAAAAATTATAGCTCCTTTTGATGGTACCATTGACAGAATCATGTTTAAAAAAGGAAGTTTAATTGAAGAGGGTACCGTGTTGACTAAAATATCAAACAACAAACAGGTTTATGCCTATTTTAATATGACCGAAGTTGAATATTTGGATTACAAAGGTAGCGCTAAAAATGATATTAAAAATACCGTTTCCTTAACCCTATCAAACGGCATAGATCATAAATACAAAGGAGTAATTGAAACTATTGAAAGTGAATTTGACAACGAAACTGGAAATATTGCCATTCGTGCTAAATTTCCAAATCCAGAATTATTGCTAAAACATGGCGAAACAGGCAAAGTAAAAATGACGGTGCCCATTCATAATGCCTTAATAATTCCGCAAAAAGCCACCTACGAATTATTAGATAAAATTTATGTGTATGTAATAGACGCAAATAACGTTGTAAAAGCAAGAAATATCAAAATAAAACAAAAACTATCAAACTTATACATCCTTGATTCTGGACTAGAAGCCACCGATAAAATTCTTTTAGAAGGATTACAAATAGTAAAGGAAGACGACAAAATTAAAAGCAACTTTATTGATATGAATAAGGTAATTAAAAGTTTACAATTAATAAAACAATAAATGATTGCTTAAAATAACTAAAATATATGTTTAATAAATTCATACAACGACCAGTTTTATCAATAGTAATTTCGCTTATTATAGTGTTTTTGGGGGCTTTGGCATTAGTTAATTTGCCTGTTACTCAATTTCCATCTATTTCACCACCAAAAGTTAATGTAGCTGCTGAATATCCTGGTGCGAATGGTGAACTGATGATAAAATCAGTAGTAATTCCGCTAGAACGAGCCATAAATGGTGTGCCTGGCGTAAAATATATTGCATCGGATGCAGGAAACGATGGAACAGCTGCAATTCAAGTAGTTTTTGAATTGGGTACCGACCCTAATGTTGCCTCTATTAATGTTCAAAATCGTGTGGCTGCAGTTGTAAATAAATTGCCTCCTTTAGTAGTTCGTGAAGGAGTTAAAATTACTCGCGAAGAATCGAATATGTTAATGTACATTAATTTGTTCAGTAAAGATCCCAACATGGATGTGAACTTTATGTACAACTTTGCGGACATTAATTTACTATCTGAATTAAAAAAAATAGACGGAGTAGGGATGGCCGATGTGCTCGGAAACAGAGAATTTGCCATGCGAATTTGGTTAAAACCAGATCGTATGTTGGCGTATAAAATTTCTGCAGAAGAGGTGATGACTGCCTTAAACGAACAAAGTTTAGAAGCTTCGCCGGGCCGTACAGGAGAAAGTTCAGGGCGAAAATCGCAAGCATTTGAATATGTTTTGAAATACTCGGGTCGTTTTACTACCAAAGAAGGATACGAAAACATCGTTTTAAGATCAAACGCCAACGGTGAATTGTTGCGTTTAAAAGATGTTGCCGAGGTAGAATTTGGAAATGCTTATTATGATTTATATTCCAAATTAAACGGAAAACCTTCTGCGGCTATTGTAATTAAACAATCGTACGGAAGTAATGCTAGTGCTGTTATTGCAAAAGTGAAAAAACGTCTTGAAGAAATAAAAGCTGAGTCGTTTCCTAAAGGAATGGATTATTCACTTGGCTACGATGTTTCTAAATTTTTAGATGCCTCTATTGAAAAGGTTATTCATACTTTAATAGAAGCTTTTTTATTAGTGTCATTGGTCGTATTTTTATTTTTGGGTGATTGGCGTTCTACTTTAATTCCGGCGTTAGCAGTACCGGTGTCGCTAATTGGAACGTTCTTTTTTATGCAAATTTTTGGAATTTCATTAAATTTAATTACCCTTTTCGCACTAGTTCTTGCCATCGGAATTGTAGTTGATGATGCAATTGTCGTCGTCGAGGCGGTACATGCAAAAATGGAAGAGCATCACGTAAATGCAATGGAAGCAACCAGAATGGCGATGAAAGAAATTGGGGGTGCCATTATTGCAATTACTTTGGTCATGGCCGCTGTGTTTATTCCGATTTCATTTATGACGGGGCCTGTCGGAATTTTTTACCGACAATTTTCGGTAACAATGGCAACAGCTATTATTTTATCAGGTATAGTTGCCTTAACATTTACACCAGCTATTTGTGCTATTATGTTAAAAAATACACATGGGCAAGAAAAAAAGAAAACACTTTTAAATACTTTTTTGGCGGGATTTAATGCCAAATTCAATATTTTAGAGGGTAAATATAAAAAGTTAGTTACTAAAGTAGTAAACAGGCGCGTCGTAACGTTACTCGTACTAGTTGCTTTTTGTGCTGGTACTTGGGGTTTAAGCTCCACGGTACCTTCTGGGTTTATTCCAAACGAAGACCAAGGACTATTCTATGCAATAATTCAAACGCCTGCGGGCTCTACCCTTGAGCGAACCGACGAAATTGCACTTCAATTACAAAAAATAGCCTCTGCTATGCCTGAAATCAAATCAGTATCGTCTATGTCGGGTTACGAAATTTTATCTGAAGGAACTGGTGCCAACTCTGGTAGTTTACTTATCAACTTAAAAGATTGGGACCAACGCGACAAAAATTTAACGCAAGTAATGGAAGAATTGGAAGAGCGAGCCAAATCAATAAAAGGAGCTTCTATTGAATTTTTTCCTCCTCCAGCGGTTCCTGGTTATGGCGCTGCTGGTGGTTTTGAATTGAGACTACTTGACAAAGCGGGTACAGGAGATTTTAAATTAATGGAAACCGTTAATAATAATTTTGTTAAAGAACTAAAAAAACGAAAAGAATTAACCTCTGTTTTTTCTTTTTATAGTGCTAGTTTTCCGCAATACATGTTGAATATCGATAATGATAAAGCGCAACAAAAAGGAGTTACGATTGAAAATGCAATGAGTACGTTATCAACACTTATCGGAAGTAATTATGAAACTAGTTTTATTAAATTTGATCGTCAATATAAAGTTATGGTGCAAGCATTACCGCAATATCGTGCTACTCCCGACGATTTGTTAAAATTATATGTGAAAAACAATAAGGATGAAATGGTGCCTTTTGCAGCTTTTATGAAAATTGATAAAGTATATGGCTTGTCAGAAATTACAAGACATAATTTATTCAATGCATCAGAAATTAGTGGTGGTCCTGCAGCAGGCTTTAGTAGCGGAACGGCTTTAAAAGTAGTACAAGAAGTAGCCAAGCAAAAACTACCAAAGGGCTTTGGAATTGAGTGGGCAGGAATTTCTATTGACGAATCCCGTCAAGGAAATCAAGCCTTGTATGCATTTTTAATATCACTAATTTTTGTGTACTTGGTATTATCTGCACAGTATGAAAGTTTTATGTTACCGCTACCAATTTTACTTTCATTACCCGTCGGCATTTTTGGAGCTTTCTTTTTTTTAAGTGTTTTAAGACTTGAAAATAATATTTATGCACAAATAGCGATGGTAATGTTAATAGGTATTTTAGGTAAAAATGCCGTTTTAATTGTTGAGTTTGCCGTACAAAGGCATGCTGCGGGTGCAACTGTTTTTCAATCTGCAGTCGAAGGTGCAGCAGCGCGATTACGACCTATTTTAATGACTTCGTTCGCTTTTATTGCAGGTCTAATTCCGTTAGTAATGGCAGCAGGTCCTGGAGCTATTGGAAACAGAACAATCGGTTCTGCGGCAGCGGGTGGCATGCTTTTTGGAACTGTTTTTGGGGTTATCATTATTCCTGGATTGTATTACATTTTTGCAAAAATTTCTGAAAAAAATGTACTTGTTGAGGGCGAAAAAGAAGAAACCTTGTCTGAAATGTATCGAAAGTACTTGACCAAAATTTTTAAGAAAAATAAAATTAAAGAGTAACTCTAACAAAATCAATGGATTAAAGTAAAGCCATTAGTAAATTAAATGTCATTTAATAATTAAAAATAATATAATTTAATTTACTACTGGTTTACAATATGAAAATGAATTAATTATAAAAAAATGAATAATATCAAAAAGATAACAGCTCTATTTGCGTTTTTAATGGTTGCAAGCTGTAAAGTAGTAGCGCCGGTAGAAAAGGTTGAGAAGCCGGTACTGCCACAATCGTATGCAGTATCAAAAGACACTACGAACGCTGTCACTATACAATGGAAAGACTTTTTTGCGGATAAAAATTTAATTAACTTAATTGATGTTGGTATAAAAAATAATTTGGAGTTACAAATTACCTTGCAAAACATTGAAATTGCGCGTAATGATGTTCGGATGCGTAAAGGAATGTTGTTTCCGAACGTAACAGCATTTGCAGGAGCAGGCGTTGAAAAAGTTGGTTTATATACAAGTCAAGGCGCTGGAGATAGTTCTGCTGAGATAACTCCAGGTGAAAAAGTACCCGAAAATTTAGGTGATTTAGCTCTGGGATTGCACGCAAGTTGGGAAGTAGATATTTGGAAAAAATTACGTAATTCAAAAAAGGCTGCTTTTACAAGGTATTTGGCAACTATTGAAGGAAAAAATTTTGTTACAACAAACCTCGTTGCAGAGGTAGCAAATTCGTATTACGAATTACTTTCATTGGACAATAAATTAGATATTATCAAAGAAACAATAATTTTGCAACAAAACGCCCTCGAAATTGTAAAAATCCAGAAAGAAGCAGCGAAAGTTACCGAATTAGC
Source organism: Flavobacterium sp. (assembly GCA_043772535.1). GTDB lineage: Bacteria > Bacteroidota > Bacteroidia > Flavobacteriales > Flavobacteriaceae > Flavobacterium. The sequence goes on from JAYVGC010000139.1 coordinate 18,953, forward strand.
GGTGAAAAAATTTGAAGCCGAAGTTTTGAATTCACGGAGCTTAGAATACGATGTGTTGCAACAGATAAAAGAAAATGAAAATAATATTAATTTTTTATTGGCTCGCTTTCAACAACCAATTGTTCGTGACAAAACTAGTTTTTTAAATCAAACACCGATGTTAATAAAAACTGGAATACCATCACAATTGTTAGCAAATAGACCCGATATTAAAGCAGCAGAATTAGAACTTTATGCCACAAAATGTGATGTTAAAGTGGCGCAAGCTGCATTTTATCCTTCTTTTACAATTTCAGGCGGTTTAGGTTTTCGTGCTTTTAAACCCGAATATTTTACTGCTCCAGAATCTATGTTTTTTAGTTTTTTGGGAGACTTGGCATTGCCACTAATTAATAGGAGCGCTATAAAAGCTGAATTTAATAAAGCGAAAGCCTACCAAGTTCAAGCATTATACGAGTATCAAAAATCGGTTTTAAACGGCTATATCGAAGTTTCGAATCAAATATCAAATAGCGATAATTTATCTAAATTGTATGATTTAAAAAATAAAGAAGTTTTAGCCTTGTCGAATGCTATTTTAATTTCAAACGATTTATTTCGTTCGGCACGCGTAGATTATTTTGAAGTTTTAATGACTCAGCGCGATGCTATTTCGTCGAAATTAGAGCTTGTAGAAACCAAAATGCGGCAGTATAATGCTGTTATAAATTTGTATAAGGCACTTGGTGGAGGTTGGAAATAAAGCCATTTTTATTACATAATTTCATCAATAATAAATGTTTAAGAAAGTGGATTTTGATTTCTAGTTTATTTTAATTGTTTAAATAAAAACGATTTAGATTAAACAAAAAATGTTTCTATCTTTGCATCAAAGAAATTTAATTTATAAATGATGAAGATTAAAAAGCCCGATAATGTTGTTTACGCCGAAAAAGAGGGTTACAATGCCCATTTATTGCCTTACGCAACATCGGTTGGAGCCCCAATAATTCGCGTGGACGATTTGGTTTCGTGGAAAAGTAGAGGCATCACAAACGTAAACAAAGAGTTTGAAAATAAATTTAACGAGCTGAAATTGCAGTACGAAAGTTTGATGCAAGAGTTTGAATGGAATGAAATGGTGTATAGCTCGAAATTTTCATTTGAGCCCGTAATTGGCGAAATATATCATTTGTATCGCGACGCAGCAGGAGCACTTTTTTTATCATTAATAGCTCCAAACGAATGGAATAAAGAGCATATAGGAACTTTTAAATTAAATAGCGAGAAAAAATGGATTCATATAATGTAGCAAGTAGTGTATTCTTTATATGAAATTTTAGATTTTTTTGTCACAATTTATACTTTAGTTTGTTTTTCGTGTGCGTTTTTTATACCATACTTTTGATTATTACGTATTTAATCAAAGACTTATTTTTTTTAATTAAAAAATAATATACCTTTACCACAAAATAAATACTATGAAAATTTCTATAAAAATTGTATTTTTTATCAGCTTATTATTAACTAATTTGGTTTCTTTTGCACAAGCTAGTGACGATGATACGGGCGGTGGTAATTTGGATGGTGGTGATCCAGCTGTTCCAATTAACGACAAGATCATGTATCTTTTAGCTGCCGGAGTGGTACTTGCTTATTTTTCGATTAAAAATTTCAAAAGAAAACAAAATATATAGGTAACAATCTAGCCAAGCCAATAGTAATTTATTGGCTTTTTTTTTGCATGTAAAATACAAATTTTAATACGTTATTTTTTCATATTCATCGCAAAACTCTATTTTTGCAAAAATTCAATCACAACTACAATAATGAAATACCAAATTAAACAACCAGCTTTTATTTTACTTAGTGATGGTACTATTTTTCATGGAAAATCTATCGGAATTTCAGGGACTACTTTTGGTGAAGTATGCTTTAATACAGGAATGACAGGTTATCAAGAAATTTTTACCGATCCCAGTTATTTCGGACAAATAATGGTTGCCACCAATCCACACATTGGAAACTATGGTGTTAACGAAAATGAAACGGAATCAAATAAAATAATGATTTCGGGTTTAGTTTGTAAAAATTTTAGCACCTTTTATTCGCGACCTGATTCAGAAAGCAACTTGTATGACTATTTTGAAAAACATAATTTATTATGCATTTCCGATGTCGATACAAGAGCTTTAGTGAGTTATATTAGAGATAATGGTGCGCAAAATGCTGTTATTTGTACTGATGGGTCTTCGATTGCAGATTTGAAAGCACAGTTAAGTACTATTCCTAATATGAAAGGTTTAGAATTGGCATCAAAAGTGTCAACTACAATTCCTTATTTTTATGGCAATGCGCAGGCAAAATATAAAATTGCAGCATTAGATTTAGGAATTAAAAAAAATATTTTGCGAAATCTTGCACAGCGTGATTGTTACATAAAGGTTTTTCCTTTTGATACCTCGTTTGCCGAGATGCAGTTGTTTGAGCCGAATGGGTACTTTTTATCAAACGGACCGGGCGATCCTGATCCGTTGGCTTCAGCAATTAACGTGGCAAAAAAGATTATAGATTTGAATTTACCTCTTTTTGGAATTTGTTTGGGACACCAAGTCATTGCCCTAGCAAATGGCGTTTCGACCTATAAAATGTTTAATGGACACCGAGGCATCAATCATCCTGTAAAAAATATATTGACCGGTAAAGGCGAAATTACAAGTCAAAATCATGGATTTGCTGTAAACAAAAACGATTTAGAAAACAATAATGACCTAGAAATAACACATTTACACGTAAATGATGGTACGGTTGCGGGAATGAGAATGAAAAATAAAAATTGTTTTTCGGTACAATATCATCCTGAAGCTAGCCCTGGACCGCACGATTCTAGTTATTTATTTGATGAATTTGTGGCAAATTTATCACAATAGATACAGTAAAAATAATTGATTGCTATAGTTCTTTTACAATGCTTATTATTGAACTTATAATATATTGAACACCTATGGCAATGGTTAAAAATCCGATAATACGTGATATGGCCACAATGCCCGACGAACCTAAAACTTTTGCGAGGTAGTGAGCGCTTCGCAAAATAAAGTAAATACTACATGCCACCAGTAAAATAGCAATTACAGACGATATAATATCATAACTTTGGTGGTGTTCTTGATAAAAAGCGATTAGTAATGATATAGAACCAGGACCGGCAAGCATTGGAATTGCTAACGGTGTAAGTGCAATGTCGGTACGTGTTTGCACGTCATGCTTTACTTTTTTGTTTATACCGCGGGTTTTATTAAAATTACTGTTCATCAATCCAAAGCCCGAGCTTGCAATAATAATGCCACCAGCAATTCGTAAGGCATTAATTGTAATGCCAAAAAAAGCAAGAACATACTGACCAATAAAGTACGATATTATTAAAATTAAGAAAACATCAATACTGGTCCAAAGGGATACTCTTGCACGTTCGGTTTTGTCGTAATCTTGTGTTAACCCTACAAAAATAGGAACAGTACCGATTGGATTTAAAACCGAAAATAAAGAAACAAACAAATAAATAAATAGTTCCATCTTTTTTTTGCAAAAATAGTTAGTAAATTTACGGCATAATAGCAATTAAACGTTAAAAAATCACAAATAAAAATGGTACAAAACTCAAGTACAATGGCAAAAAATAAAAAAACAGTACTTTTAGGTGCTTCAAATAAACCTGAAAAATATGCTTATAAGGCCATTGCAATGTTAACAGAAAAAGGGCATACAGTACTTGCAATAGGACAAAATACGGGCGAAGTAGCTGGCGTAAAAATTTATACGAAAGCCATTCCGTTATCGAAAATAAATACTGTTACTTTATATTTGAGCCCAGCTCGCCAACGCGAATATTACAATTATATTATTGAGGCAAAGCCCAAACGGGTTATTTTTAATCCAGGAACTGAAAATCCTGAATTTTACCAACTTTTGGAATTAAACAAGATTAAGGTTGAGGTGGCTTGTACTTTGGTGTTACTGGCTACCAATCAATATTAGTTGATTTAAATTCATAAATACAAAAGTAGTGCCAGTGACCTCATTTTTGGTTAACGCCATGTTCGCGTTAGGGATTGCAGTGGAACTCCTTTTTTGAAGCTTTTTTTGCTTCAAAAAAGAGTGTAACGTAAAGCCCGACCTGTCATTGCGAGGAACGAAGCAAGCAGGTAACGCCCAAAATATAAATTTGAAAATTACTGTATTTTTTAGAATGTAATCAACATAACTATGAATGGACTTTTTGCATTTATACTACGAATTTTTTTTGAAAAAATATTGGGGAACAAATGATAGTTTATTTAGGCTAAATAATTATTTATTAACTACTTAACAGATAAGGCAACATGAAATTTTACAAATACCAAGGTACTGGCAATGATTTTGTGATGATTGACAATCGCAATGAAGTTTTTCCAAAAGCCGATATAAAATTGATTGAAAAACTTTGCGACCGTCGTTTTGGTATTGGTGCCGATGGACTAATTTTATTAGAAAACGAAAGCGGTGTCGATTTTAAAATGGTTTATTTTAACTCAGATGGAAATCAAAGTACTATGTGTGGTAACGGTGGACGGTGTTTGGTTGCGTTTGCCAAACAGCTAAATATAATTTCGAATCAAGCAACGTTTACCGCTATTGATGGTTTGCATTATGCGACGGTTTTAGAAAATGGTACTGTTTCTCTTCAAATGCAAGATGTATTGGAAGTTAGAGTTGAACCAAATTATTTTTTTTTAAATACGGGTTCGCCACATCATGTGCAATTGGTAAACAATTTACAACAGTACGATGTAAAAGCAACGGGAGGCAAAATTCGGTACGGTGCTTTATATAAAAAGGAGGGCAGTAATATTAATTTTGTGAGTAAAATAGCACATAATCATTTTGCAATACGCACTTATGAACGCGGTGTTGAGGATGAAACATTGTCATGCGGAACTGGTGCAACAGCAACCGCAATTGCTATGTACGTTGCTGAAAAAACGAAGGCGATTAACGGTAACGGCGCACTACAAAATGTTACCAATAAAATTACACAAGATATTGACGTTCAAGGCGGAACATTAACGGTAACTTTTAGTGAAAACAACGGTATTTTTAGCAATATATTTCTTGTTGGGCCGGCAACTTTTGTTTTTGAGGGTATAATTTAAGATTGAAACACACATACTATAAAGTTACATCAACAATATGATTACACTAAAAGGAACACAACTGTATTTACGAGCTTTGGAACCCGAAGACTTAGAATTTGTACATGCAATTGAAAACAATGAAAAAATTTGGCAGGTAAGCAATACAAATACTCCTTACAGTAAATTTTTAATTAAACAATATCTCGAAAATGCACACCAAGATTTATTTGAAGCCAAGCAGCTTCGTTTGGCAATATGTTTGAATACTACACTTGAAATAATTGGTTTGATTGACTTGTTCGATTTTGAACCAAACCATCGTCGGGCGGGAATTGGAATTATTATTGCAGACAAACAAAAACGAAATTTAGGATTTGGCTCTGAAGCCGTAGCACTTTTAATTGCATATAGTTTTAAACAATTGCAACTGCATCAACTTTATGCAAATATTGCCACAAACAATACTGAAAGTATCATCCTTTTTACTAAATTTGATTTTAAAATGGTGGGTGTAAAAAAAGAGTGGACGTATTTAAATAATTCCTATCAAGACGAAGCCTTATTTCAACTGATTAATCCTTTTCAATAAAAAGTATGTTTAAAAAAAGTATCAAGTTAGGAACTATTATTGTTGCAAGTGTTGTTGTATTTTTATTCATCTATTTTTTTACAAGTAATACAACTTTTTCCAAAAAAGAATTTTATGTAAACATTCCAACAGGTTCAAATTATGAAGATATAAAAAAAATAATTACACCTTACATTTGTAATTATAGTAGTTTTGAATTTTTAGCAAAACTCCGTAAATATCCTGACAATAGTAAGCCTGGGCGATTTTTGTTCAAAAAAGGAATGAGTAGTTTTCAACTGGTTTCATCATTAAGACATAATATACCGGTAAACTTAGCTTTTAATAATCAAGAGCGCCTTGAAAACTTATGCGTACGAATAAGTTCGCAAATTGAGCCCGATACAATGAAATTATTGGCTGTATTTAAAGATGCTGCATTTTTAAAACAAAATAATTTTAATAAAAATAATGTAATAGCCTTATTTATCCCAAATTCGTACGAATTTTATTGGAACATTTCAGCCGTAAAGTTTAGAGATAAAATGTTAAAAGAGTATACCAAATTTTGGACGCTTGAACGGTTACAAAAAGCCAAAAAATTAAATTTATCTCCTGTTGAGGTCATTACGTTGGCATCGATTGTGCATAAAGAAACCGTTAAAATTGATGAAAGGCCTATTGTTGCAAAAGTATATTTAAACCGCTTAGCAATAGGAATGCCTTTGCAGGCCGATCCTACGGTTATTTATTCGCTAAAATTAAGAGATAATAATTTTGACCAAGTTATTAAGCGGGTACTTTATGGTGATTTACTGATCAACTCGGCATACAATACCTATAAAATTGCTGGGCTGCCACCTGGGCCTATTGCAATGCCAGATATTTCGGCTATTGATGCCGTGCTAAATCCTAACGATAACGACTATATTTATTTTTGCGCAAGTGTTACCAAGTTTGGGTACCACGAGTTTGCTTCTACCTTATTGCAACACGGCGTAAACAGAAAAAAATATATTGAATGGTTAAATTCGAAAGGAACAGCGCGATAATTACATTGTTTTCAAATTATAAAAGCACCTATAAATCAGGGCTTTTTTATTTTTACGAAACCTTTTTTTTGTGTAACTGCATTACCCTTATTCGTTTTAAAAAATCGCCACAGGTTCTTTAATAAAAGTAAAGGCTATAAGATTGTTTTGTACAAATAGACTGTAAGTAAAGTACTGTCAAAGAAAGAGGAATTAGCAGACCATTTTTTTCTTGTTATAAAGCAAATATCAAGACAATTACAACTTATTTTTGTTATTTATCTTACAAAATACTTACAAAAAACAGTGTTTTTATATACTTTATTTGCAGTTTACCAATTTATTAAAAAACCCGCTGCACCTTTTAAAATACGTGGTAAGCGAAATTTTAAACCATCACTTTTTTATTTTTAGAAAAAATTAACGTATTGATTTTCAGGTTATTTGATTTTTGCCTTATCTTTGCGTCACTAACTTCAAGAATGTGACAGGGCTTGAGAAATAAATTTTTATGTTAAAAAAATGGTCGTTTTACACAGGTATCGCAGTAATTGTAGGGTTTTTTAGTACCGCTTTTAAACCAATTAGTTCAGAAAATCATCCTTGGTTTTATTTAGATGAAAATTCCGAACATGTATATCAATTTCCTTCAGAAAAACCTGACGATTATTTAAACACTAAACTGCCTTTTACTGCGAAATACTTTATAGGATTTAAAGAAGCTATTGGATTTAAAGAATCGCAAGGAAAATATAAATTAGTAAATTCTTTAGGGTACATTGGAAAATACCAGTTCGGTAAATCTACGTTAAAAGCGCTCGGAATTTCAGACAGTTTAACATTCATAAATTCACCAAGTTTACAAGAACAGGCATTTGTGGCTCTTGTTGCTTATAATAAATGGGAATTAAGAAACGAAATTAAAGAGTATCGTGGTAAAATTATTGGTGGTATTCGAGTAACCGAATCTGGAATTTTAGCAGCCGCGCATTTGGGAGGTGCTGGTTCGATAAGAAAATATTTAAAATCAAATGGGACTCGAAAAATTAAAGATGCTTACGGGAGTTCTGTAAGATCATACTTACGTGATTTTGCAGGATACGAAACTCAGAATATCAAAGCTAAAAGTAGTCCCCGAATTTAAGTTGTCGATAATTTACGAAAATTTGTGAATTATAAAAATTGTAGGGCGATTGTGCAAATCAACTGTATTTTTTTTCCAATCAGTAATCCGCATTGTTTTAATATACTCTGTCGGGAGCGATATGTCTGTAGCAATACATAAATGCGTATTTGGTTGTAATGTTTGCAATATATCTTCAAGTAATTTATTATTGCGATACGGTGTTTCAATGAATAATTGGGATTGATTTTTATCCAAAGAAAGTTTCTCTAAATTTTTAAGCGCTTGTTTTTTATCTGATTTGTCTATTGGCAAATAGCCGTTAAAAGCAAAGCTCTGACCGTTCATTCCGCTTGCCATTAAGGCCATTAAAATTGAACTAGGTCCCACTAGTGGCACCACTTGAATTCCCTTTTCGTGTGCTAATTTTACAATTACAGCACCAGGATCTGCAACACCTGGGCAGCCTGCTTCACTCATTAAGCCTACGTTAATACCTTGCAAACAAGGTTGAATCATATTACTGTGCTCTTTACTATCAGTATGTTTATTTAAAACATGTAAAATTAAATTTGATTGAATTTTAGTTGCAACTACAATTTTTATGAATTTACGAGCTGTTTTTTCGTTTTCTACAACATAGTGATTTATTAATTCGATAGCGCGCGGAATGGTTTGAGCTAGAACATCCATTGGTTCGCATTCTCCCATTGTTACAGGAATTAAGTATAATTTTCCTTTTGGTGTCATCTATTATTTAATAAACTAAAAAAAGATACAAAATGGATTGTATGCTTTTAAACAAAAATTTTTTATAAGGATAATTTTTTATGAATATCGTCAACATATTTTTTAAACTGCTTGTCGGTTGCAACTAAGTTATCGACTGTTTTGCACGCATGAAGTACAGTGGCGTGGTCGCGATCGCCAATTTGTGAACCAATAATTGCTAGGGATGACTTGGTCATTTTTTTTGCAAAAAACATTGCCAATTGTCTTGCTTGAACAATATGTCGTTTTCTAGTTTTGGATTGTAAAACATCTAAATCTACCTGAAAATATTCAGAAACTACTTTTTGAATGTAGTCAATAGAAACCTCTCGTTTTACATTTTTAACAAATTTTTCGACCACGCTTTTTGCTAAGTCAATGGTAACTTCTTTTTTGTTAAATGAAGATTGCGCAATAAGCGAAATAATTGCGCCCATTAATTCGCGTACATTTGATTTGATGTTTTGCGCTACATACTCAATAATTTCGTCTGGCATGTCAACTCCATCTCGGTACATAATATTTTTCAAAATCGCGATTCGAGTTTCATAATCGGGCTGATGCAATTCGGCGGATAATCCCCATTTAAATCGTGATAACAAGCGTTGCTCAATATCTTGCATGTCAACAGGTGCTTTATCGGAAGTTAAAATAACCTGTTTTCCGTTTTGATGTAAATAATTAAATATATGAAAAAATACATCTTGAGTAGCTGTTTTTCCTGAAAAAAACTGAACATCATCGATGATTAAAACATCAATTAATTGATAAAAATGTATAAAATCGTTTCGATTATTTTGTTTTATAGAGTCGATAAACTGTTGCATAAATATTTCTGCCGAAATATATAGTACTGTTTTTTCAGGATATTTATCTTTAATTTCAACGCCAATGGCATGTGCTAAATGTGTTTTTCCTAATCCAACACCCCCAAATATCAATAACGGGTTAAATGACGTGCCACCGGGTTTGTTAGCGACAGCCATACCCGCTGAACGTGCCAATCTGTTAGAATCTCCTTCAAGGAAATTATCAAAATTATAATTCGGATTGAGTTGCGACTCGATTTTTAAATTACGAATGCCAGGTATAACAAATGGATTTTTTAGTTCTGGGCTTATATTTTTATAAGTGGCGTCTACATCTTGCGACTTAATGGGACTTCGGTTGTTACTAGGTAATTGTTCAGTAAATGGAAGTTTGTTGCCATAAGTGTTTTCCATTTTAATTTTATAAAGTAACTTTGCCGATGAACCAAGTTCTTTAGTTAATGCCGATTTTAATAATTTAACATAATGTTCTTCGAGCCATTCATAAAAAAATTTGCTCGGTACTTGAATGTAAAGCGCATTATCAGTAAGCTCTACCGATTTGATAGGCTCGAACCAAGTTTTGTAGGCTTGGTCTTGAATATTGTCTTTAATAAATACAAGACAATTTTCCCAGACTGATTGCGCTGTTTTATCCATATAGTGTTAAATTTTTGAAATTTATTTGAAATAATTTTAAGAAAAGCAAGGGTTTTCTCTTATTGAAATCAAGAATACAAATATGTGAACAAATTTTCGATAAAAAAAGTATTTTGGTATTGAATATTTAAAAATTTTGTTGTAAGCAAGGTTAATGAAATGAAAAGTTTAAATTAAATTAAAAATTAAAATAATAATAATATTTATGAAAGATTCTTTAGGTCACAGTGTACAATTACGAGTTCGTTACTCCGAAACTGATCAAATGAAAGTTGTTTATCACGGAAGTTACATTCCTTATTTTGAGATTAGTAGGGTAGAGTGGTTGCGCAGTAAAGGAATTTCTTACAAGTCATTAGAAGACAGTGGTATTGCGCTTCCGATAGTTTCGATGACTTTAAATTATAAAAAACCAGCACTGTATGACGACTTATTAACGGTTAACACAAAACTTAAAAGTTACAGCGGTGTTAAGGTTGAATTTCAATGTGAAATTACCAACGAGCGGAATGAGTTATTAACAAATGCTACTTTTTTGCTTGTTTTTATAGATGTTAAATCAGGCAAACCAATTCTTCCGCCTGATTATATTTTGAATATTATTGAAGCAAATTGTGACTTGTAAAAAAAGACTTTAGCTCAAATTCGAATCTTGATAAGCCACAAAACAATACATATAACAATTAATTGAAACATGAAATACTACAAAAAATTATTTCCTTTATCATTATTTTTATTACTATAAACAAGTACTATATTTGCGCAAACTGCTAAAATAAATCAAATTGACTCTGTGATGAAATGGTCAAACCAAATAGGTGTTTTTAATGGAAATGTACTTATTTCAAAAAATAATAAGATAATTTATAATGCTTCTTTTGGTTTTACAGATGCCACCCAAACTAAAAAATTAACTGCAGCATACAAATTTAATATTGGCTCTATTACAAAAGAGTTTAGTGCGGTTGCATTAATGCAATTGGAGTAGCAAGGTAAATTAAAATTAGATGATAATGTTTCTAAATTCCTTCCAGAATTACCAAAATGGGCAAATGAAGTTAAGATAAAAGATTTGTTACAATATACAAGTGGAATACATAATGTAAATTGGAAAAAAATCAAAAACGACAAAGATCTTTATGATGGCTTAAAAAGTATCGATACGCTTGATTTTAAAAGTGGTACAAAATATGATTATAACAACAATACTATTTTTTTAAGGCAATTTATTATTGAACGATTAACAGGGATGTCTTATAAAACTTATGTTGAAAAATTTATATTTAAGCCTTGTGCAATGAATTCAACAATTTTAACTCCATTTGAGAATGAAGTAAATATTGCCAAAGCATTTAATAATAATTTAGTTCAAGATAAACCTGATTTACCAATAACTGGCGGAACGTATTTAACTATCATTGATTTGTTAAAATGGTCAAATTGTCTTCATGCGAATAAAATAATTAATGAAAAATCACTTCATGAAATTGGTCAACAATTTGATGTTCTTGATACGCAATCTGCGTTGGGTCAAGTAAAATTTAAGGATAAAAAATTGGTTAAACATTTGCATCACGGCAGGGCAGGGAATTATGAAGCAATTTTAGTTTCTGATAGTATTGAAAAGTTCACCATTATTTTATTAGACAATAATTATAACGGAAAAATTCATGAAATATCAGATGCGATTATAGCAATACTTAAAAACTAGAAATATAATAGTCTAAAAAAAACTTAAAAATAAATAGGTATTTAACAAAAAACTGCCTTTACAAAAAACTAAAATTATATTTAGTAGCACTATTCTTGGCTGCGAATACTGCATAACAATCATAGGGTCAACGTAAACTACTATAATTTCTTTTTATAAAAAAATTTTAAATTGTTTGTATTTGCACGCATCAGTACTTTTAATTGAAATTAAGCCTTGATTTTGCTACGCTAAAGGCGTTTTTTATACTTTGGTTGCACTTTACGGGTCGGTTGGTTTTTTTAGGCAACCTTAAAGTTGGTTATGTGATTTAAAATCAAGGCTACAAGTGAAATAAATAAGGTTTGTCAAATTTCTAAGTGACGTTTAGCTACCATAAATTCGTTGTAAATAGGGTATGTTTCATTGTTGATGGTTGTACACTGTACTAAGAGTATCCTTTAAAATGGAGGTTTTTTTGAAATTCTGCATAATTAATTGAGGACAAGCTACACCATTTAGCAAAAGTACATTTGATTTAAAAATACGTGCTTCGTCCCATAAATTTGCATCAATAAAAAGTTGCAATGTTTTTGCACCACCTTCAATCAGCAACGATTGAATCTCAAGTTTAAATAAAATTGTGCATATCCTTTGGGCGAGGTTGTCATCAAATAAAACTTTTTCGTAATGGCAGTTTTTAGCAGGTTGAAGATTAATTTGCTCTGAAAACACAATTGTTTTTATTGTATTATCTGCAACATAATAAGACGTGTCTATACTTTGCATTTTATCAATAATAATGCGTATCGGATTTTTACCCCACCAAAAACGGGTATTTAGTTTCGGATTGTCTTTTAAAACCGTATTAGTACCAACCAAAATGGCTTGCTCTTCACTCCGCCATTTGTGCACTAACTGCCTTGAAACTTCATTTGAAATTACAAAAGACTCTAATTTTGTTTGATTTACAGGGGCAATAAATCCGTCTAAACTTTCAGCCCATTTTAAAATTATATAAGGTCTTTTTTTAGTATGATACGTAAAAAAGCGTTTGTTGCTGGCATAGCATTCTTTTTCTAAAATGCCAACTTCAACCACAATTCCAGCATCTATCAATTTTTGAACGCCTTTTCCAGAAACTTTTTCGTTACTATCTACAATTCCAATTACAACCTTGGGAATTTTATATTTTATAATTAAATCAGCGCAAGGAGGTGTTTTTCCGAAATGACTGCAAGGTTCTAAACTTACATAAAGTATTGATTTCGATAACAATGTTTTGTCTCGAACAGCATTTATAGCATTTACCTCGGCATGATGTCCACCGTAAAGTGACGTATAGCCTTCACCAATTATCGAATCTTTAAAAACCAGTACGGCTCCGACCGAAGGATTGGGCATGGCTTGGGTCAAACCTTTTTTTGACAGTTCCAAACAACGTTTTATATAGATTTCGTTTGTGTTCATATTACAAAAATACTATATTTGTTACAACAATCAAATCAATTTTAAAATGATACTTCGTGAAATTCAAGCCAGCGATAATGCTGAACTAGCTAAAGTAATTCGTCAAGTTTTTGTCGATAATGAGTTACCCAAAACAGGAACGGCTTTTGCGGATGCTCATTTAGACGCACTTTTTGAGGTGTATAACTCCCCACGTGCCATTTATTATGTAGTAGAAAACGAAGGAAAAATTGTTGGAGGATGCGGAGTAGCACAATTAGATAATTGTCGAGAAAACATCTGTGAATTACAAAAAATGTACTTTTTACCAGCAGCTCGTGGTATTGGAATGGGCGCCAAAATGATGGAATTGTGTTTGCAAAAAGCTACCGAATTTGGTTTTGATAGTTGTTACCTAGAAACGTTGCCGATCATGATTGACGCACAAAAGTTATACAAAAAAGTAGGCTTTGAATATATTGAAAAGCCTTTGGGCGATACGGGTCATTCAACCTGTCCAATTTGGATGCTTAAAAAATTAGCTCCCTAATGCGTGAAAATTGTATTTGCAACGATATATTTTACAACTTTCTAAAATCTATAAATAAGTAAAATATTTAATGAAAATCTCAGATTATAAAATAAATTTTATAGACCAAATTGCACCTATTTTTGGCAAATCAGAAGCTGAAAGTTTTTTTTACATCATTTTAGAATATCTACATAATTTAAAAAGAATTGATTTGGCTTTGAATCACAATCTAGAGTTGACTGAGATGCTAATTTTAAAATGGAATAAAATAAGTAAAGACCTCAAAACGCACAAGCCTATTCAATATATTTTAGGAGAAACAGAATTTTATGGTCTACTGTTCAAGGTCAATAAACATACCTTAATTCCACGTCCAGAAACAGAGGAGTTGGTGCAATTAATTGTAAATGCAAAATTAAAAGCTGTTGAAAATATAAAAATTTTGGATATTGGCACGGGTTCAGGTTGTATAGCAATTGCACTTGCAAAAAATATGCCTAATGCGAAGGTTTTTGCTTTAGATATATCCGAAAAAGCATTAAAAATCGCAAAGCTAAATGCTATGAGTAATCAGGTGGAAGTTACCTTTTTACATCAAAATATTTTAGAAACAGCTAGTTTAAAGCAACATTATGACCTAATAGTGTCTAACCCTCCTTATGTTCGAAACTTAGAAAAAGTCGAAATTAGTAAAAATGTATTGCATTTTGAACCGCATTTGGCATTATTTGTTGATGATAACGATGCACTTCTATTCTACCGCAAAATAGCGCAGCTTGCTAAAATTAATTTATCAAAAAACGGATTCTTATACTTTGAAATTAACCAGTATTTAGCCGATGAAACAATAGATATGTTACAAAATTTGAACTTCAAAAACATTCACTTATATCAAGATGTTTATGGAAATGACCGAATGATTAGTTGTACTTTATAAATAAACGTTACTCATATCGTAACGCTTCAATTGGGTCTAACTTCGAGGCTTTTATGGCAGGATACAAACCAGAAACTAGTGCTACAATGAAACTTGTAATTACTGCCGAAAAAATTGCCGTCCACGGAATAGTAAATACAAAATGCAGTAGCGTTGAAATCACAAAGCCAATCAATACACCAAAAATAATGCCAACAAAACCTCCCATTTGACCGATTAATAAAGTTTCGATAAAAAACTGCCAAGCAATAGTTTTTTGGGTTGCTCCAAGCGATTTTCGGACCCCAATTTCGCGAGTTCGCTCCGTTACCGATACAATCATGATGTTCATTAAAGCTATACTAGATCCTAAAACCGTAATAATACCGATTACCCAAGCCGAAATGCCTAAAACACCAGTAATACTTGCAATTTTATTTACTAAATCGTCACTTCTAGAAATTGCAAAATTTTCATCTTCAACAGGGTTAAGTTTTCTAATTTGACGCATTGTTACCATTGCATCATCAACTGCTGCTTCTAAAAGTTCTTTTTTGTTAACCATCGAACTAACAGTATAATTCAAATTTGGTGCAGAGAATAATGACCTGGCCACTTGAATAGGAACTAAAACTCGTAGATCTTGACTTTTTCCAAATGTGGATCCCTTTGCTTTTAAAACTCCAATAACCTTAAATTTTGCACCGCGAATCGAAATAGTTTTACCAATGGGATTAACATCTTTTAATAAACCCTTACTTGCAAAATCATTACCAACTATACAAACATAACCGTTATTAGAAATATCAAACGTATTAAAAGTTCGACCCTGAACAACCTCTAAACCTGAATTGAAAGTAAAGTTTTCATCAACACCTAATATATTAATTTCAGGATCAGTTTTCTCGCTTTCATACTTGACCTCGGCACCCGATGTAGCAGTAAACGAAATTGAAGTTTGCGTAAACGGATAATTATATTTTGCTTTGTATTGCTTTGCTTGTGGATATGAAATTATTGGATTTATTTTTTCTATATCACCACCACCTTGATTTCGATTTTTAAATTCATATTGATTTATACTAAAAGTATTCGAGCCCATGGAGGCAAAATTCGAATTTAGTTCGTTTTCTAAGCACGATACGACGGTTAAAATGCCAACTAAAGCAGTAATCCCAATTGCTATAATTATAATTGTTAATGACGTACGAAGCAACTGAGTTCGGATGGAACCTAGTGCGATTTTGATATTTTCTTTAACGATACCTTTCATAATACATAATTAGAGACGAATTTACAATTTTTGTTACACTTTTTAGCATTTTGATTTATTAATTTGTGTCAAAAGTTAGATATTTGCCAAATGAATTTTCAAACTGCAATGCGGTAATAGGGAGCACGACACTTTACTAAAAAATTGCGGTTATCAAAATCTTTAATTCTTAATTTAAATAAATGACTAAGCCATCTATCCCTAAAGGAACTCGCGACTTTTCGCCATCAGAAGTAGCAAAGCGTACTTATATAACGTCAATACTAAAAAACCATTTTGAAAACTTTGGATTTCAACCTATCGAAACACCAACTTTTGAAAATTCAGAAACCTTAATGGGAAAATATGGAGAGGAAGGAGATCGCTTAATTTTTAAAATTTTGAATTCTGGAGATTACTTAGATAAGATTGATTCGGAGCAACGTTTAAATATTGATTCTAAAAAATTAACACCAAAAATTTCTGAAAAAGCATTACGCTATGATCTTACCGTTCCATTTGCGCGGTACGTGGTGCAACATCAAAACGAAATTGAGTTTCCTTTTAAACGGTACCAAATTCAACCCGTTTGGCGCGCCGATAGGCCACAAAAAGGACGTTTTAGAGAATTTTATCAATGTGACGCTGACGTGGTAGGAGCAACGTCACTTTGGCAAGAAGTGGAGTTGGTACAATTATACGACACAGTTTTTTCTGACTTAGGATTGAACGGTGTAGTCATAAAAATAAATAATCGTAAAATTTTAGCAGGAATTGCTGCCGTTATTGGCGCGTCTGACAAATTAATAGACTTTACAGTTGCCCTTGACAAGCTAGATAAAATTGGTGAAGATGGTGTAAAAAAAGAAATGATTGAAAAAGGAATTTCTGAAGTTGCTCTTCAAAAAGTACAATCACTATTTAATTTTACAGGAACGTTTGAAGAAAAGTTGCAAAAATTAGCCATTTTATTAGATTCGTCTGATGAAGGTAAAAAAGGAATTGATGAATTAAAATTTATAGGAAGCAACGTAGCTAAATTGGGCTTGCAAAACACCATTTTAGAGTTAGATGTTACATTGGCTCGTGGATTAAATTACTACACAGGGGCTATTTTTGAAGTTGCTGCGCCAAAAACGGTGGCAATGGGTAGCATTGGTGGTGGAGGACGATATGATGATTTGACCGGGATTTTTGGTTTAAAAAACATGAGTGGCGTTGGAATTTCGTTTGGTTTGGATCGAATATATTTGGTTTTAGAAGAGTTAAATTTGTTTCCTGTAGCTGTTTCAAATACCACAAAAGTGTTGTTTTTAAATTATGGTGACAATCATGCTTTGCAAGCCATGCAAATTATTAAACTGCTTCGTAAAGCAAACGTAAAAGCAGAATTATATCCTGAAAATGTAAAGGTTGAAAAACAATTTAAACATGCTGAAAAACGAAATATTCCTTTTGTAGCGAAAGAAATTAATGATAATACAGTTACCTTAAAAAATATACTTACAGGCGAACAATTACAAGTGAATTATACAGATTTGCTTCAAATTTTACAAGAGCAATAAAATCATGTAAAGCAAAAGATAATTTGGAGGGTTTAAAATTTTTTAGTGAAATTTCAGTATCAAGGATAAAATTTTACGATGTTGATGCAATAACTAAAATTATTTTTCGACTAAATTAAAGCCTTTTTAGGTAAAAAAAACTGCCATATCTGGCAGTTTTAGTAGCGAGGACGGGAGTTGAACCCGTGACCTCAGGGTTATGAATCCTGCGCTCTAACCGACTGAGCTACCTCGCCAAAGGCAATTTCTTTGCGGGTGCAAATATAAAATTTTTATGTCATTAAACAAATAAAATTAAAGAAAAATAAATATTTTTTTTTACACGTTTTTCAAATAAATGCTATATATTACACCAAAATTTTAAGGTATGTCATTAAAGATTCGTTACGAAATAGAATTTCAAATAAATTCTTCGCCGTCATTATTATATCAATATATCTCAACTCCATCAGGACTTCAAGAATGGTTTGCGGATAGCGTAAATGCACGAGATGAATTTTTTACTTTTTCATGGAATGGAGCAGAAGAAAATGCAAGATTGTCTTTGAAAAAAAATGATGAAAGGGTAAAGTTTAAATGGATTGATGATCAAAAAAAAGATACAGACTATTTTTTTGAAATCCAAATCATTGAAGATGAAATTACAAAAGATGTATCAATATACGTAATTGACTTTGCTGAAGAGGACGAAATTGATGAAATGAAACAACTTTGGACTAATCAAATAGCTGACTTAAAACATATCGTTGGTTCAGTTTAGTAGTCAACATACTACTTTTTTGATTTAAAATCAAAACTTTTCTATGATAAATTATAATGGTGACTTATGTAAGTCGCAAACCGTACTATCTGATACAAATCGAGGTTTTTTATATGGCGACGGAGTTTTTGAAACGCTTAAAATTGTAAATAACAAAATTTTATTTTTTGAAGATCATTATTTTAGATTAATGGCATCGATGCGAATTGTGCGCATGCAGATTCCTGCTACTTTTACATTGGAATTTTTAGAGTCACAAATTTTAGAACTTGCTCAGGTCAATTTATTTCAGGATTCGGCACGAATCAGACTTACCGTTTTTAGAAATGATGGTGGTTTTTATTTACCTGCAACCCGTGAAATATCTTACCTAATTCAGGCGTATCCTTTAGAATCTAAAGAATATAAAACCCAATTTTTTAACTATGAAATCGATTTGTACAAAGATTTTTTTGTTTCGAAACAATTATTATCGTCTTTAAAGACTAACAATAAAATGATTAACATTACAGGCAGTATATTTGCAGACGAAAACGGTTTTCAAAATTGTTTGGTACTTAATAACGAAAAAAATGTTGTAGAAGCATTAAATGGAAACGTATTTATGCTATTGGATAAAAAGCTTATAACCCCACCAATTGCCGATGGATGTTTAAATGGTATAATGAGAAAGCAAGTGTTGAATCTTTCGAAAAATAACGGAAGTATCGTATTTTTAGAAAAATCTATTTCACCATTTGATTTGCAAAAAGCGGATGAATTATTTATTACAAACGTTATTACAGGTATTCAGCCTGTTACTAAATATCGAAAAAAAACATTTACAACTGATTTTGCTTTGCGCTTAATAAATCAACTGAATTCTGAAATTTAATTTAGTAGTGGGTTTTCGGGCGAATTACTCCAAATAAGGTAATCTCCTCCCAAGGATTCGATTTTTTCTTTCCAGAAGTCGCTTGAAGGTTTTTTTAGTATTTCTTTTTTATAATTGTTTTGTGTAACTACCCAGTTTTTAAATTCTAATTCTCGTTCCAATTGATTTACGCTCCAACCTGTATAACCAAGAAAAAATCGAATACAATTTTTATCGATGGTGCCAGAATTGATTAAATCGCACGTGAGCTCAAAATTACCGCCCCAAAAAATACCATTCGAAATTTCAATACTGTTCGGAATTATATTCGGAATAGTATGAATAAAATATAAATTATCTACCTCAACTGGTCCTCCTTTGTATACAGTAAAATTGGCTTTTATTTCTGGAATTAAATCGTTTAAAGAGTATTTAGATGGTTTATTTAAAATAAATCCTACTGAGCCTTCGTCATTATAGTCTGCAAGTAAAATGACGGCACGAGTAAAAGATTTATCTGTTAACACCGATGGTTCAGAAAGAAGAAGTACACCTTTTTGAAGTTGATTTGTAGTCATATTTATATATTTTTAATAAAATTACGAAATAATTTTGTTGAAAATTATTAATCATAAAAAAAACCACGCAATAAAGCGCGGTTTTTATATAAATTATAAAACTAGGTCTAGTTTACAGAACTTTCTAATTCTGCACCTGCTTTAAATTTCACTACATTTTTCGCTGCAATTTTAATTGTAGCACCAGTTTGCGGATTTCTTCCGTCTCTTGCTTCTCTTTTCGATACCGACCAAGATCCAAAACCTACTAAAGATACGCGGCCACCTTTTTTCAAAGTCCCACCTACATTTCCTAAAAATGATTCTAAGGCTAATTTAGCAGCAGCTTTTGAGATTCCTGCATCAGCAGCAATAGCATCGATTAATTCTGATTTGTTCATAAGTTTAATATTAATGTTGGTTAAACAATTTAAAAAAACAAATTTAAAAGTAATTCTTAATTATGCAAGCGAAAACCCTAATTTTTGTTATGTTTGTTGATAACTAGATTGTTTTGTTGATATTTTTGTAAATAAAATCGTTATTTTATTTTGGTTTTGTCGGAAATTGCAATTCCATTAAGTAGTTCTGACGTTTTCATTTTCTTTTTTCCTGGCATTTGAATCACTATTATTTCTAATAAACCGTCTTTTAACACAATTTTTAGTTCTTTTTTACTCGAAATAATACTCCCAATTTCAAAATTATGATCTGCTGCTATAAAATTTGCTTCATATATCTTTGCTATGTAGGTAATGTCTTTATCTATAAGTTCGCACCATGCGCCCGGATAGGGTGATAATCCACGTATTAAATTGTAAATTTCAATTCCCGATTTTGTGAAATCAATTTTAGAATTGTCTTTATTTAATTTATGTGCTGTTTTATTATCTAAGGTTTCGTTTTGAATGGTAGTTTTTATAGTTTCAGATGCTATTGCTTGTATGGTATCTAAAACGGTTTTGCAACCAATTGTTAATAATTTATCGTGAAGTTCACCAGCATTTACTTTTTGATCAATGCTAATTGAACTGCTCATAATCATCGCTCCGGTATCTATTTTATCATCTATAAAAAAAGTTGTAACTCCAGTTTTTGTTTCGCCATTAATAAGTGCCCAATTTATGGGTGCTGCACCTCGATAGTTAGGAAGTAAGGAGGCGTGTAAATTAAAAGTTCCAAGTTTTGGCATTTTCCAAACTGCTTCGGGCAACATCCGAAAAGCAACAACTATCTGTAAATTTGCATTTAAGTTTTTTAATTCTGATAAAAATAGTGGGTCTTTTAGGTTGGTGGGCTGTAATAAATTCAAATTTTGAGCAAGTGCATAATCTTTAACAGCAGAATATTTTATTTTCTGTCCTCGTCCTGCTGGTTTATCGGCAGCTGTTATTACCCCTACAATGGTGTAATTATTTTTAAAAATAGCATCCAAAATTCCAACAGCAAATTCTGGAGTTCCCATAAAAACGATTCGTAATTTTTTCATTATTGTTTTAAGGTGTAAGTATTATTTGGGTTAATTAAAACCGTTTCATTGTCTAATAAAATTTGTAAACTTGTAATTAATTCGTCTTTATTGCATTTTATCATCATCTGTAATGCTCGTGAGTTCATAGCTTCAGTTTTAAGTAAGTGCATAATTTTTTCCGAAACATTATTACTTATACTTCGGTTTTTATTTAAAGATAAACAGTACGAGCAGGTGCCGCAATTTTTAGTTTTTACTTCTCCGAAGTAGGCTAGTAGAATTTTGTTTTTACATTTTGTGTCGTTTTTTACGTAATCAAAAACAGATAGCAATTGACTTTCTTTGAGATTATTTTGAGAAATTAAATGTTTTGAAATTCTATTGATAGTTCGTTCATCTTCTCTTATTTCATTAAAAGTTATTTTAGAATCGTGGTTTTTAGACTTCAAATTAATTATCGATAACGTATGCAATTGTTCTAAATCGGTCAAAATTTGACTTTCTGAACGTTCAATTTTTTTAGAAATTAATACGGTATTAATTGCAATTTGGTTTTCATAAATTCCTGGATATGTTCGTAAAATTTGAAGTATCAGTGCCTCTTTTTTTGGGTTTAAACTCATATAGCGAAGTACTTCTTTAGAGGAAATAATAAATTGTAGGGTTATTTTTTCAGAAAACTCTTGCGAAAGACTAAGTACTCCTTGTTTATCTAAAAATTGTAATGCATGGTACACTTGTACCACAGCAAAATCATATTTTGAACAAAACTGATTCAAATTGAAGTCAAATGTTTCATCAGCACCTTCATTAAATGCAATTTGAAAATAGTTGCATACCTTTTTGTATACTAAGATTAAAAAATCTTTAGTAACTAAATTAGCCCGAAATTGGTTTTCAGATGTCCATAAATCTGATTCATTAGCGAGTAAAATAGCAAATGCCTTTTCCTCATTTCGTCCTGCACGCCCCGCTTCTTGATAATAATTTTCTAAATTGTCAGGTAGTTGAATATGAATCACCGTTTTTACATTTGCTTTGTCAATGCCCATTCCAAATGCATTTGTTGCTACCATTACTTGAACTTTTTCTTCCATCCAAAGGTCCATTTGCTTATTTTTATCTCGAGCGGTTAAGCCACCGTGATAAAATGTTGCTGTAAAACCAAAAGCAGCAAGTTGTTTTACAGTGTCTAAACATGATTTTCTGTTACGTACATATATAATAGATGGCTGAGGATTTTTTCGAAGTATTTGGTCTACGAGCTGCATTTTATTTTCGGACTTATACACCATGTAAGCTAAATTTTTTCTTTCAAACGATTTTGTAAATACAGCACAATTTTTTAGTTGTAGTTGCGCAATCAAATCATCTTGTACCCGTTGCGTGGCCGTAGCAGTTAGTGCAATAAACGGAATTTTAGTAAAGTACGATTTTAAAATAGCAATTTTTAAGTACGATGGACGAAAATCGTGCCCCCATTGCGACACGCAATGGGCTTCGTCAATGGCGATTAAATTAATTTTTAAATTTTTGATACGTTCTAATACCCATTCGTTTTGAAGTCGTTCGGGCGATAAATATATAAAAGAGTAGTTGCCATGTTCGCAATTGTCTAGTAAATCCGCAGTTTCGGCAATGGAAATGCCACCCGAAAGCACTATAGCTTTAATGCCGCGACTTTGTAATTGTGCTACTTGATCTTTCATTAATGCTATTAAAGGCGAAATCACCAAACAAATTCCATCACTTAGTAACGCAGGAATTTGAAAACAAATAGATTTGCCCCCGCCAGTCGGCAATAATGCAAGGGTATCATGACCTTGTAAAACAGCATTGATAATTTCTTCTTGCGGTGTTTTAAAGGAATCATGTTTCCAGTGCTTTTTAAGAATTTGAAGTGGCGTCAAATAAAAAAAATTGAAGGTTAAAGTAGTTGTAACACACTACCGTAAATATAATAAAACTAACAATCAAAAAGGTCAATTTTGTAAATTTTTTAATATAAATAATACTCTTTCTTCAACAGAATTTTTAGGGACTTCAATTAACTTATAACCGTAATTTTGATATGTTTTGACTAAATGTGTATAAATTAGCTGCGCCTGTTCATAATTTTCGTATCGTGCCTCGTCACTACTATAAATTTCTTCCCAAGGCGGCAAAATAAAAATTTTAGTATAAACATGTTCTTTGCAAGCTGCGTCAAAAAAAGAGGGGTAAGTATCACCTATAAAGTGCATGTAGGCTAAAACATCAGGAATACCTCGGTCTAAAAAAACAATTTTATGCGGTTCTTCGGTAGCATTTTTGAATTGTTTTTTTCGTCCCTCTAGTAACATTTTACTAAACAATAACGGATTTTCTAAAAACAATTGATCAATTCCTTGTTTTTTTGCCTCTAGCGTTACCTCCCGCGAAATTTCAGGATAACAACAATATCCTTTTTGAAGTAAACCATCTATAATAGTAGTTTTCCCTGTTCCAGGACCACCAATAATAACTACAATTTCTTTTTTCAACTTTTTTCAAATAAAGGTGCGAATTTATTGAAAGTATTTATAATAGGACTCAAAAAACGTGTTTATTTTAAGTTTTTAAATGTAAAGCGTTAAATACTTTTATAAATTGTAATGTTTTATTTAAATTCTATTGCATATTATATGTTGGTGTGTACATAAATTACCATCCAGCGATTGCACCATTTACTTTGCATTATGATATTCATTGCTAAAAATTAAAAATATTTCCTTACTTTTACGGCTACCTTAAAATAAAATATGTCAGTAGCCAAAAAAGATTACAAAAGAATAACCACAAAATCATTAATTGAAATGAAGGCCAATGGCGAAAAAATTTCAATGCTTACAGCCTATGATTTTACAATGGCTAAAATAGTCGATTTGGCGGGTGTTGATGTGCTATTAGTAGGTGACTCGGCAAGTAATGTGATGGCAGGACATGAAACCACATTGCCAATTACTTTAGATCAAATGATTTATCATGCAAGCAGCGTAGTTAGAGCGGTTGAAAGGGCTTTGGTGGTTGTAGATTTGCCATTTGGCAGCTATCAATCGGACTCAAAAGAGGCATTAAGATCTTCGATTAGGATTATGAAAGAAAGCGGTGGACACGCCGTTAAATTAGAAGGTGGTAGTGAAATTAAAGAGTCCATCAAGAAAATTTTAAACGCTGGTATTCCAGTAATGGGACATTTGGGTTTAACGCCACAATCTATATATAAATTTGGCACCTACACCGTTAGAGCAAAGGAAGACGAAGAGGCCAAAAAATTGTTACAAGATGCAAAATTATTAGAAAAGCTTGGTTGTTTTGCGCTAGTTGTAGAAAAAATTCCGGCACATTTAGCCGAACAAGTAGCCAAAAGTATTTCAATTCCTGTTATAGGTATTGGAGCAGGTGCCGGTGTGGACGGACAAGTTTTAGTAATTCACGATATGTTAGGAATGAACAACGAGTTTAGTCCCCGTTTTTTAAGAAGGTATTTGGATTTATTTGATCAAATGACAAAAGCAATTGGGAATTACGTTGCCGATGTAAAGTCGCAAGATTTTCCAAATAGTAACGAACAATATTAATTTAAAATAAGCATAGTATAGTAAATAAAATGGTCGAAAAAATTGTTTCAAATGCATCCAATCTGCAAATTTTATACGAAGACAATCACATCATTGCAATTAATAAAAGGGTAGGCGACCTCGTACAAGGTGATAAAACTGGCGACAAACCATTATCACATCTTGTAAAAGAATATCTAAAAAAAAAATACGATAAACCTGGCGAAGTTTATTTGGGTGTAGTGCACCGTTTGGATCGTCCTACAACGGGCATAGTTATTTTTGCCAAAACATCAAAAGCTGTTACACGTTTAAATGCACTTTTTAGTAACCGCGAAACTCAAAAAACATATTGGGCAATTGTAAAAAATAAACCCGCAAAAAACCAAGATACTTTAACACACTACCTAAAAAGAAACGAAAAAAATAACACATCAAAAGCACATTTAAAAGAAGTTGCTGATAGTAAATTAGCAATTTTAGACTATAAAATAATTAAAGAATTAAATAATTATTGTGCCCTAGAAATTAATTTACACACCGGACGACACCATCAAATTCGGGCACAATTAGCCTTTATAAACTGCCCAATTAAAGGCGATTTAAAATATGGTTTTGATCGCAGCAATCCCGATGGTGGTATACATTTGCACGCACAAAAACTAGTTTTTATTCATCCGGTATCAAAACTAAATATCGAAATAAACGCACCAACGCCAAATGATAGTATTTGGAATTCTATTTAAAACTATAAATCATTAATAAACGTTACCAATAAAATCAATAATCCTTTAAAAATTTAAAAAAAAATGAAAAAATTATTTATTGCCACAACATTATTAGTACAATTATTTTCCTACGCACAAGAACACTTTGCAGGACTTTCAACCTCTAGTAGAGTTGGAATTATTGCCGCAGATATAAATCCTGCTGAATTAAACAATATGAGTCATAAATTTGAAATTAATGGCTTTGGAACAAGTATAAACGTAGCAAATAATAAAGTAAGTATAAAAGATGTACGCACAGGAAGTAATTTTGAAAAACAATTATTTACAGGTACTGAACCCGTAAACGCGCGAGTAGATGCAGTGATACTTGGTCCAGGAATTGCAATAAAAATAAGTAAATGGGCTTTTGCAATAACATCGAAAGCAAATATAAAATTTGACTTAATTGACGTTGATACGAAGCTCGCCGACGCATTAACTAACGGAACATTAAATACCTTAGTTGGCGCAAATACACTGGTTAGCGACAAAAACCAACGTATATATGGCGTAACTTATGGCGAAATAGGACTGTCGTTATCGAGAACTATTTTTAGCACCAATACGCAAAAAATTAATGCTGGTAGCACAGTAAAACTACTTTTTCCAGGTTCGTACGTAAATTTAGGCTTAGACAAATTTTCAGGAACCATAACCGATGTAAGCGGGCAAGAATATTTAAACAATGCCAGCGCAGGTTTAAATATTGCCTATTCGGGCAACTTGGCCAACGGATTTTCTAATTTTTCAGATTATTCAAAATCTATCTTTGGCGGATTAAACGGCTATGCAATTGATTTTGGCGTAAATTATCAACTTAAGGACGAGGATGATGCCAGCAACAAATACAAATTAAATTTCGGAATGGCTTTAAGAAATATCGGTTCTATGACTTTTAAAGGCGATAACAACAATAATATAAATTATAACCTACAAATCCAGTCAACAATAGCAAATCCGGTAGGTTTAAACCTTAATCAGTTTGAAAATGTTGATAATTTACAAGACATTGAAACTATTTTAAAAAGCAAAGGCTATTTAACAGTACAAGATTCAAAATCTGATATAAAAATAAAACTACCCGCACTTATTTCCGCCTATGCCGATGTAAAATTAATTCCAAAACTATTTATTTCGGGTTATATTCAACAAAAACTAACAAGCGACGCTACTAACGATCAACTATCAAGCCCCAACATTTTTACAATTACGCCCCGATGTAATTTAGGTTTTTTTGAAGCATATATACCGCTTACTAACAGCTCAATTTCGGGTTTTAGTACAGGACTAGGTTTTCGCTTAGGCGGATTTTACATGGGTTCAGGCTCGGCAATTACTGCACTTGCTAATAATAGTAAACAAATTGATGCCTACATTGGGTTTCGCACCTCGTTTTTGTAGCAGCACATAAGTACCTTATTTCCCAATTTGGGTTCCTGCTGTCCTTCCAAAAACCCCGCAAAAAAAGCGGGGTGTTTTTCCCTCCCATCAAGGCAACGTTAAATAGTCTTTATTTATGAATTTTATTAAAACAAATAGTAAGCATGGATTTTAAAAACGACATCAATTATCGCAAATTAGTATTGCAACAACTTTTACATACAATTCAGCAATCCGAAAAGGAAATTACCACAGCCATTTATAACGATTTTAAAAAACCCGAATTTGAAGCCGTTTTAACCGAAACAAATTATGTAATTTCAGAATTAAAATTCACACTAAAAAACCTAAATAATTGGGCAAAACCCAAAAAAGTACTGCCATCGTTACTCAATTTTCCGTCCTCAGATTTTATTATTTCCGAACCTTACGGCAAAGTTTTAATTATCGCACCTTGGAACTACCCTTTTCAATTGGTACTATGCCCATTAATTGCAGCAGTAGCCGCTGGCAATCAAGTAACGGTAAAGCCGTCAGAATATACACCACATACCACAGCAATAATTTCAAAAATAATTTCGCAAACTTTTCAAAATCAACATGTAGAAGTTATAATTGGAGCAACCGATGTAGCCGAAAACTTATTAAAACAACGTTGGGATTATATATTTTTCACCGGCAGCGTTGCCGTTGGCAAAATAGTAGCACAAGCAGCCGCAATTCACTTAACTCCCGTAACGTTAGAATTAGGTGGCAAAAATCCCTGTATCGTTGATCAAACAGCCAATTTAAAGCTTGCAGCTAAACGAATTGTTTGGGGAAAATTTGTAAACGCAGGACAAACATGTATTGCACCCGATTATTTAATTGTACACCAATCGGTTAAAGAAAAATTTATTGCTTGTTTAATTGCAGAAATAAAAAACGCTTATGGCGAAAATCCAGAACAATCTAATGATTACACCTATATTGTAAATCAAAAAAATTGGCGAAGATTGGTAGGCTTTTTACAAAATCAAAACATACTTTTTGGTGGTCAATTTAACCAAAAAACGAATTATTTCGCACCAACCTTAATTGAGCAGCCTGCTTTGGATTCTGAATTAATGAAAGATGAAATTTTTGGACCATTGCTGCCCATCTTACAATATGAAAATGAAAACGATTTAGAACAAATTATTTTGAATTACGAAAAACCACTTTCGCTATACGTTTTTTCTGAAAATAAAATTTTTGCTACTAAAATAGTTCACAAATTCTCTTTTGGTGGCGGCTGCATCAACGATACTGTAATTCATTTTGCAAACCACAGACTCCCTTTTGGTGGCGTCGGAAATTCAGGAATTGGCGCTTATCATGGAAAACGAAGCTTCGATTTATTCAGTCATAAAAAAGCAATAGTTAACAAAGGCACTTGGCTTGATTTACCATTGCGATACGCTCCGTACAAAAATAAATTGCAATTGATAAAAAAAGTACTAAATTGGCTTTAAATTAAAAAATAAATAAAAATGACAAATAAATATCAAAAAGCAAACCAAATTACCGATGCAAATTACGATCTAGATTTTGGCGGTATTTTAGAAAAAGCGTTCAGTAATTACAAAAAAATAGCGCTCGTAGCTGGTATCGGAATGATCATCAGTTCAATCATTTTATTGGTTATTTTTGCAGGAATTTTTGGTTCAATTTTTGGATTTGCTGATCTTACACAAACCATGACAGGTTTTTCAACCACCTTAACCTGGTCTTCTGAACTAATTATTATTATAGCAGGAGCAATGTTTGCCGGAATTTTCAGCCCCATAAATGCAGGCTTTATTCAAATGGCTCGCAACGCCAATGCCAATGAAAATTATGGTTTAGACACCTTGTTTAGCTTTTTTAGTGCAAGTTCGTTCAAAGATTTATTTCTTTCCTCAGTGTTGCTTTCTTTATTTGGAGGGCTCATAAGTTTTGGTTTAGAATATATTGGAATCACTTTTTTGGGTACTGTAATTACTGTAATACTTAGTTTTTTAACCATTTTAACTATTCCATTAATTATTTTTAATAATTTAGATGCCCTTACAGCAATTACAACAAGTATCAAATTAGTATTTAAAAATACTTTTGTGCTTTTTGGTTTACTCGTTATCAGTATTATTTTTTGTTTGTTAGGTGTTTTCGGACTTTGTATCGGATTGTTTTTTACGTTTCCGTTTTGGTATTCGATGAATTATATAATTTATTCCGAAATTGTGCCGTTAACAGACATAAATGTATTAGACGAAATTGGAAGTGTTCAAGAGTAACAAGTAGTAATTATTAAAGCGCGTTATATGTTGGTTATGTAGTATAACAAAAGTAACAATAACTTAACAAGCTTGTTTGTTATACCAATGAACAGTTTAATTAAAAAACGAAACCTATGAAATGGATTGGAAGAAGGCAAAGTGATAATGTTGAAGACCAACGTGGCATGTCGGGTGGTGGCAAAGCAATTGTTGGCGGCGGTGGCATAGCGATTGTATTTTTTTTAATAAAAATTTTTTTTCCTGAAAGCGCACAATTTGTTGATACCATCCAAAGTCAAGTGCAACAAAATCCTATGGGGCAAAATGCGTCAGAACCTATTAATTTAACGCCCGAACAAATACAAATTGGTAATTTTGCCAAAACTGTGTTTGCCGATACAGAAGATGTTTGGCATACCATTTTTAAAGAAAATGGTATGGTTTATCAAGAACCAATACTAGTTTTGTTCACCTCAAATGTAGAAACAGCCTGCGGAAGTGCTACTGCTGCATCAGGACCTTTTTATTGTCCAGGAGATAATAAAGTATATATTGACCTAGATTTTTTTGAAGAATTGAAAACCCGATTTGGTGCACAAGGTGGTGATTTTGCTATTGCATACGTCATTGCGCACGAAGTAGGACACCATGTTCAAAACCTATTAGGCACTTCTGATAAAATGCGTCAAGCACAACAAGGCAAAACAGAAGCTGAGGCGAATAAATTATCAGTTTGTTTAGAACTACAAGCCGACTTTTATGCCGGTTTATGGACCAAATATAACAATGATAAAACGAATATGCTCGAAGTCGGTGATATTCAAGAGGCTTTAAGTGCTGCAAAAGCAGTTGGTGATGATGCTATTCAAAGCAAAATGCAAGGGCATGTGGTACCCGATTCGTTTACACATGGCAGTTCAGAACAACGTATGTATTGGTTTAAAAAGGGCTACAACTCAGGCGATTTAAAACAAGGCAATACTTTTGATGAATTGCTATAAAAGTTACCGTCTTGGATGAAATAAATTTAGCGCTTTCGTTAAATGCGTGGTATCCAAATGCACATATATTTCGGTAGTTGTAATGCTTTCATGACCAAGCATCATTTGAATGGCGCGCAAGTCGGCACCGTTCTCTAACAAATGTGTGGCAAATGAGTGGCGAAAGGTATGCGGAGAAATGGCTTTTTTTAATTCTATTTTTACAGCTAAGTCTTTAATAATGGTGAAAATCATGGCTCTAGTTAATCCACTTCCACGGCGGTTTAAAAATAAGGTATCTTCGTGTCCTTTTTTTATTGATAATTGCGAACGAATTAAATTTTGGTACAGTACTATATATTTTTGAGTCAAATTTGCGATAGGAACAAAGCGTTGCTTATTGCCTTTTCCGGTAATTTTAATAAACCCTTCGTCAAAAAAAAGGTCAGAAATTTTTAAAGTAGTTAATTCAGATACTCGCAAACCACAACCGTATAATGTTTCTAAAATGGCGCGGTTGCGCTCGCCTTCGGGTTTTGATAAGTCAATAGCTGTAATTAGTGCATCTATATCTTGAACAGACAATGTGTCGGGCAGTTTGCGACCCAAGCGAGGCGTTTCGATCAATTCCATTGGCGAATCTGATCGGTAGTCTTCAAATAATAAGTATGAAAAAAAACTTTTTAAACCTGAAATAATGCGGGCTTGCGATCGTGCCGAACTGCTTTTTGCAATACAATAAATAAATTCTTGAATTTCGTTTTCGGTTATTTGCAATGGCGAAACTACCATTTTGTTTTGCTCTAAAAACAAACATAATTTTTCGATATCAAGTGTGTAATTATCAACAGTATTTTTTGATAAGCCGCGTTCAATTTTTAAATACGATTGATAGTTCTTTAAGTACGTGTTCCAGTTCATTAAGCAAATATCGGAAATTTTAAACATAAAAAAACCA
>JAYVGC010000140.1:0-6477 GCA_043772535.1 Flavobacterium sp.
TTTTCAACTATATATTTGGTAATGTATTTTGGAGTATAAAAAACGCCATCTTTTTTGCGTTTAGTTGTAGCTTTTTCAATGGCTGTGCCTTCTAATTGAGCTTTCATTTCATCTAATTCATTCAAAGAATTTTCAAAAATATGCCCTAAAATGTTCACATCAACTTCACTAGCAAAATCATATTCTGAAATTTTCAAAGTATGTTTGTACAACAAATCATCATCAATCTTGATGCTGTCTAAAATTGCATCAGGTTTAAAAAGTCCACCATTATAAGCAAAAACATCATATCTTTTGCCTTTGTAACCTGAATTTAAGTATTCAAAATATTTTTTATATCTATCATATAAAGGAATATAAACATCTTTTTCTTGTAAATCTTTCCAATCATCAAGAATCAACCTTACAGAATTTGGAGGTAATAACTGTCTGTCTTCTGCAAAGAACAAAAACAAAAATCTATCTAACAATTTTTGAGATTTTTTAAACAGTTCCAATGGTTCATAATCTGTATTTAAAGCAGTAAGACTATGAAATAAATTGCTTTTAAATAGTGAGTAATCTTTATATAATTCCTTTGTAATTTTATCTTCTTGGCTTAAAGATTCCTCTTTTAGTTTCTTTGGAATATGAGTTGAAATATTGGTATAAGCCAAACACAAATACAGCAATTCAAACTCTTTTTGAGTCAATTGAAACAAGTTAAATTCTATATGTTCAATAGCATTGTCAATATAAAAACGTAGCTTTTCAAAGTTAGAAGTAATAACATAAACACAATCTTTTTGGTTGTTTTTATAACCAAATGCCTGAACTTCAATTTTGTTTAAATCAGTAGTATTAGTTCCTTTAAGTTCTATTACACCAAAAACTTTATCATTTACAATAATACCACCATCAGCTTTTTTGCTGTCTTTTTCATTTTTTAATTCTGTAGTGAGATTAAAATTAGGTGTTGGATTTTTAGTATAACCCAAAACATTCACAAACAAATCAATTAGAAATTCTCCTTGATATTGTTCTTCTTTACTATTTCTTATATTCTCTTGAATTGTAGGATTTAGGAAATGATTTTTATATACATTCCATTGCTCCAAAATAGTATTTTTATTTTGAGAATTGAGGTATTTGGTAACTACTGAATTTTGGAATAGTGACATTGGAATTTATTAAAAACTATAAATTTAACAAAATACTTTAAATAATTTTAAAAAATTTTTTAATAAAATTTTTCTACACAAAGTTTATATGCGTGTAAATGTCCTCAAAATAACTGCCCGTACTTTTTTTCAGTGCACAATGCCCGCACCCCATGTTTATAATAATTTGCATTTTTGCGCCTCGATAAAAATTTCAAGTTTTAAACTGTACTTTTACAATTGCTTATTTTAATTTAAATGTAGCAGCATTTAATGTTTTTTTGCGCTGCAACTTTCAATCTTCGCAACATCTTTCAATGCTGCAGAAATCCTAGCTTCATTTGATGGTACAGTTACAATGCTAGTGCTATAAATGTAAATAGCAAATACTTCAATTCTTTTTTTTACCCCAACCACACTAAAGACCCTCACTTATTTTTGCAGTTTATAAAAGCTGTGTTTAATTCTAATTTATTAATAGTATACTTACTCAAATTCAAGTTGATAGCTGTAATTTTTTTAAGTATATAAGATGTGTTTTAGGATCAAACAAATTGTTCAACTCAAAATAAATAACCGATGGTACGAATTATTGACTACAAAAAAAGACAAGCAGAGGATGGTAGAGTGGATATAATATTGTTCGCTCTCAGTAGTTGTCCGTCATAACAAATATTTTGTTACAAAAAAAACCTTTACAAAATTGTAAAGGCTTACTTGTGGTCCCACCTGGGCTCGAACCAGGGACCACCTGATTATGAGTCAGGTGCTCTAACCAGCTGAGCTATAGGACCGGTTATTGAAATGCAAAAATACTATTATTTTTTATTGTAACAAGTGTTTTAGAAAAGATTTTACTATATTTTTTGTAAAATGCCGCCAATAGGATTCTAAATTATTAATTTTCAATTTCTTGGCACAGTTCTATAAGAACACCATTTGTTTCTTTTGGGTGTAAAAAAACGACTAACTTATTATCAGCTCCTTTTTTGGGGATTTCATTTATGAGTGCAAAACCTTGGGCTTGTAAACGTTTTATTTCGCTATAAATATTAGTTACTTCAAAGGCTATATGATGTATTCCTTCGCCTTTTTTATTTATAAATTTAGCAATTGGGCTATCCGGATTTGTAGCTTCGAGCAGTTCTATTTTGTTTGGACCATTTTGAAAAAACGATGTTTTTACGCCCTCGCTGGCTACTTCTTCTTTTTTATAACTTGGGACTCCCAGTAATTTTGCGAATAATAAGCTAGATTGTTCTAGATTTTTTACGGCAATTCCGATGTGTTCAATTTTATTCATGTGTTAGTATTGTTTACATTATATACCTATTATTTATTATCACTATTGATTTTCAATATTCTCGATGTGGTACTTATTTTTTTAAAAATTTGAACTATTTTACAAAAATAGTACTCTTAACTGATAATGAGTACCTTTACTAATTAAAAAATAAAAAGATGAAATATTTAATTTTATATGGCTTTGCTTTTGTAAGCTCATTTTTAAACGCACAGAAACCAATTTTTATAACTGCAAAGACTAAGTCAGCTGTTGTTTACTTTAATGGCGCTGAACTTACACAAAATACAAGTGTAAATTTGCCTGCTGGATCGAACGAAATTGTGATTAAAAATGTGGCAAACAGCATAAATGAGAGCACTATTCAGATTGGAGCACCAGCGTCGGTTACGATTTTATCGGTTCAATTTACCAATAATTATATTTCAGAGTTTGAGGCTGATGAAAATAATCCGATACTAAAAAAAGTCCTTGATAGTATTGTTACCGTTCAAAAGGAACTTAAAAAAATTCAAATTCAGTCGAATTCAATAACTCATACCATAGCACTTTTGGATAATAATCAGTTGGTTGGCGGTGCAAATTCGGGATTGAATGTAGCTGAACTAATAAAGTTAGTTGAATATTATAAAGGTAAGCGAATTGCGTTGGATAATATTGTGCTCGATTTGCAAGAAAAGGAGCAAATTTGGATCAAAAAACTGCAATTTTTAAAGGATAAATTAGAGTTTAATACTAAAAACACAGAAAAACCATCGTCAGGAAAATTAATTTTGCAAGTAATGAATTCTGTATCAGGAAATGTACCATTAACAGTATCATATATTACAAATACGGCTACATGGGCTCCGTTTTACGATTTGCGTGCCGACAATATTGCGAATCCAATAAATGTAGTTTACAAGGCACAAATTATCCAAAATTCTGGAATTGATTGGAAAAGAATAACTTTAACTTTATCGAGCGGCTTACCCAATCAAAATACAATTGCACCCGAATTAACGCCTTGGTTTTTAAGTTATTTGCAAGCAAACAATGGTTATCTTGCTGGCAAAGTAATGGGCTTGCAAGTTCAGAACGATGATGATAAGGCGGGGCTTAAAACAAAAAATGAGGCAATTACTTCGAATTATCCTGTAACCACGATAAAGGAAAACCAGCTAACTATTTCGTTCGACATTGATATCCCCTACGATATTGCATCGAACGGAAAAATTCATAGCGTGGTTTTAAAAGAATTAAAAATTCAGGTACGCTACAACTATTATGCCGCACCACGAATAGAAAAGGAGGCATTTTTGATGGCAAAGCTAATAAATTATTCGAATTTAAATTTTTTGGCAGGCGAAGCAAATATAATTTTTGAAGGTACATATGTTGGCAAAACTTTGATAAATCCGAATCAAACTTCGGATACACTTAGTGTTAATATGGGTCGGGACAAACGAATATCTATGACACGCACCAAGTTAATTGATACATCTGGAATCAAATTTTTATCATCATATAAAGAGCAAATTTTTAGTTACGAAATAACTGTTCGAAATAACAAGAAGGAGTCAATTTTACTACTTTTAAAAGATCAATATCCTGTTTCGACAAACAAAGAAATAACGGTTGAACTGCTTCAAAATGATGGTGCAAAAATAGATTTAGAAACAGGAATACTACTTTGGAATTTAAATTTAGGCGCATCTGAAACTAAGAAAATTCGTTTGAGCTATAAAGTGAAATACCCAAAAGATCAAACCATTAGTAATTTATAAATACTCTTGCGTCATCATAAAAAATGATTATGCAGGAATTGCATCGCTATTTTTGTCTATTTTTGATTTCTCAACACAATTATTATGAACACGTCTTGCGAACATTCTACTTTTTTTTATTGCATCAACATCAATTTACAGGGGCGATATACCTATGCCAATTCACATTACCAAAAAACATTTATTGCTTTTGGCACTGATTTAGAGAATGTTGATGCCGCAGAAAAGATTGATGCTACTAAATTGGAGCATGCCTTTTTGGCTCAAAAAAAAATTTTGACAGGGCTAAGCGTTTCAGAAATTGTAAATCTAAAAAAGAAAAAAATTACTGGCGAAACAATTTGGACTGAGTGGGAATTTTTACCAATTTTTGACGACAACATGGTAATAATTGGACTTTCATGTACTGGTTATGACATTCCTAATTATCTAGAAAAAGCAATCGAACAATCGAATCACAATCAACAATTAATAAATTCTTTTGCAGATGCCAGCTCTGCGCAGATTAGCTTAAAAGATGAGCAGTATAATTATATTTCGTGCAATCAACAATTGGCTGATTATTTAAATTTAAATAAAAATGAAGTTTATTTAAAAAGTGACAATGACTTTTACGAACCTGAAATTGCCAAACAATTTTTTGATGCAGACATAGCCGCCTCCAAGCTACTAATTGGCAACGTTTTAATTACGCAAAGTACAATAAATAACAGGTTTTACCGCTCACAAAAGTTTCCTGTTTTATTAGATACTGGCTTAACAGGAATTGGGTGCATTACTATCGATATAACTGATGAAAAGAATTATGAACAAGAGATACTTAGAAAGGAAGATGTATTAAAAAATTTAACTAATAATTTAAATGTCTCCATTGGTCAGTTCCGTATGTCGGATATAAACACCATTAAATGGGAGTTTTCGAGCAATGAGATATCCAATATTATAGGCGTTACTCTTGACGAAATAGATAGCGATCCGTTTATTTTTCATAAAATGCTAACTGATAACCACGCCACAACTTTAAATACCGCACTGCAACATTCAATGCACACCGAAGAATCATTACATATTGATGTTCAAATACTTACTAGACTAAAGGTTACTAAATGGATTGAAATAATGGCAACTGTGAAAAAGCAAACGGACGGATCTGTACTCTTTTTCGCAATTTTTAGAGATGTTACGTATCGCAAAGATTTGGAGAAAAAATTAGAAGTGAAAGAATTATTTTTAAAAAATCTTACCGATAATGTTAACGGCGTGGTTACTCAATTTCGCACTAAAAAAAATATACCTGTTAGTTGGGACTTCGCCAGTCGCCGCGTAAATGAAATTTATGAAATATCATTTGAAACACTACAAAAAAACCCTACTGCAATACGAGAAATGATTCCGCACGAGGAACTTAAAATTTTACAGAAAAAAATGTACGGTTCCTCGAAAAAAATAATTTCGCAGACTTATCAGCACACTATTACAACGCCGAGCGGCAAACAAAAATGGATTGAATTTACAGCTTTTTCTAAATTACAAAAAGACAATTCGGTTATTTGGTATGGCTTTCATCAGGATATTACAGAAAAGAAAAAATTAGAACTTGAAAACAAGGCAAATCAAGACTTAGTGTTAAGTATTACCAATAATTTAAATGTCGTTGTGTCTCAATTTAAATTTGAAAAAATAGACGACTATTCTTGGAAATATATGTCTGACAATGCTTTAAAGTTATACGAGGTGTCTGCCGCTGATGTATTGTTAAACAGTAATTTACTGGTTTCGATGATACATCCTGATGATAGAGCAGAAGTGTGTGAGTTAGTAACAAAATCATTTCTAACAAATCTGCCTTTATATAACGTACGAAGGGTAACAACACCAAGTGGAAAACTAAAATGGATAGAAGTAAATTCTTATCCTGAAAAACAACCTGATGGATCTTGTGTTTGGAATGGCTTTCATCTAGATATTACCGATCGAAAACTATTGGAACAAGAAAATATAAAAAATCAAAATTTACTTACCAATTTAACAAATACTATTGAAGGTGCGATTATACAAGTGCGATACAATGTTTTAAACGAACCCACCTGGGAATTTGTGAGTAACGGAATAGAAAAATTATACGAAATTGATGCACAACATTTATTTAACAACCCTATGGCATTATATAAAATGATTGTGCCTGAGCATCAAAAACAATTTGACAGAGCAATAGAATTCTCATATCGTTATGGCACCACGATACAACATACAATGCGCGTTATTACTC
>JAYVGC010000141.1:0-6460 GCA_043772535.1 Flavobacterium sp.
AAAACCTCATCTACAATTAAAATTTCGCTTTCTAAATGCGCCGCAACAGCAAATGCCAAACGCACGTACATGCCCGACGAATACCGTTTTACAGGCGTATCAATGTAACGCTCTACTCCCGAAAAATCGACTATTTCATCAAATTTACGGTCTATTTCGTACTTGCGCATTCCTAAAATAGCGCCGTTTAAATAAATATTTTCGCGCCCTGTCATCTCCGGATTAAAACCTGTGCCTACTTCTAATAACGATGCAATGCGTCCGTTAACTTTAAAGCTTCCGGTGGTGGGTTTTGTTACCTTACTTAAAAGTTTGAGCAGCGTGCTTTTACCTGCGCCGTTTCTGCCAATAATACCCACAGCATCGCCTTGGTTGATCTCAAAATTAATGTCTTTTAACGACCAAACATAATCGCTATCGCTTTTTACAGCCCTATTGTTTACTGCACCGATAGTCAAATAAGGATCTTCTTTACCGCGTATCTTATTCCAAAAACGGTTTAAATCGTGCGAAATAGTGCCTGTGCCCACTTCGCCCAAACGATATTGTTTTGAAATGTTTTCTGCTTTTATGGCTAATTTACTCATGCATATATTTATAATTAAACGGTGTCCATAAAACTTTTTTCGACTTTATTAAAAATTAAGGTGCCAATCAATAATAATATCAATATTGTAAGGCAGCTAAACACTAAACTCATCGGATTGAAGCTTCCCGCTCCTAAATATCCAAACCGAAAGCATTCAAAAATAGACGTTAACGGGTTTAATAAAACTAAATATTGGTATTTTTCGGGTAGTGCCGATATCGGGTACACTACGGGCGTGGCGTACATAAAAAGCTGAATGCCAAAGGTGAGTAAAAAAATTAAATCTTTATATTTGGTGGTTAATGACGAAAAAATCATACCCAGCCCCAAAGCAAATAGCGCCATCATAAGTACTAAAAGTGGCGTTGCTAAAACCCATAAATTAGGATGAATTTGCTTCGTTACAAATGTATAATACAACACTACCAAAATAAACAAGCCAAACTGCACAAAAAATTTCAGCAAACCCGAACACACAATAGACACGGGCATAATTAATCTTGGAAAATACACTTTGCCAAAAATAGCAGCATTGTCTTTAAAAACAGTAGCCGTTTTGGTTAATGCTTCTGAAAAATAATTCCATATGGTAACTCCTGCCAAATAAAACACTATTTGCGGAAGCCCATCAGTTGATAATTTGGCTACTTGACCAAACAATACCACAAAAGTCAACATCGTTACTATCGGCTGAATTAAAAACCACAACGGGCCTAAAATAGTTTGCTTGTAAAAAGTAATAAAATCTTTTTTTACAAACATCACTAATAAATCGCGATAATGCCACAACTCTTTAAAGTTAATGCTCCACAAATTATTTTGCGATTTAATTTCTTCGGTCCAAACTTGCTGCTCTGCATCCATCAAATTAGGTTTTATTGATACTGTTTTTCGTAATACGATTGATAATCGCCCGAAGTTACGTTTTGTAGCCACGTTTCGTTTGCCAAATACCAATCGATGGTGCGTTCTAAACCTTGTTCAAAAGTTACTGAGGGTTTCCAACCCAATTCGCGGTTTATTTTTGAGGCATCAATAGCATAGCGCAAATCGTGCCCTGGTCGGTCGGTTACATAGGCAATCAGCTTTTCTGAAGTTCCTGCAGCACGACCTAGTTTTACATCCATTTGCTGACACAATAATTTTACCAAATCAATATTTTGCCATTCGTTAAAACCTCCAATATTATAGGTTTCGTGATTTTTACCTTCGTGAAAAACCAAGTCAATTGCCACGGCATGATCTTCTACAAAAAGCCAATCGCGTGTATATTTTCCGTTACCGTAAACAGGCAGCGGTTTGTTATTGATAATATTATTGATAAAAAGCGGAATCAACTTTTCAGGAAAATGATTGGGTCCGTAATTGTTTGAACAATTGGTAATTACATACGGCAAGCCATACGTTTCGCCATAAGCGCGCACAAAGTGATCTGAGCTTGCTTTTGATGCCGAGTAGGGCGAGTTGGGGTCGTAAGAAGTGGTTTCGGTAAAAAGCCCCGTTTCGCCTAGGCTGCCATAAACCTCATCGGTCGAAATATGATAAAATCGTTTGCCTTCAAAATTACCTTTCCACGTATTTTTAGCGGCATTAAGCAAGTTCATGGTGCCAATAACATTGGTTTTTATAAAACTAAGCGGATCGGTAATCGAGCGGTCTACGTGCGACTCGGCGGCCAAATGCAACACGCCATCAAACTGATGCTCGGCAAAAAGGGCATCTATAAATGGGGCGTCTACAATGTCGCCTTTTATAAAGGTATAATTGGGTGCGTTTTCAATATCGGCAATATTTTCGAGGTTTCCTGCATAAGTCAATGCGTCTAAATTGTAAACATGACACTCAGGGTATTTGTTTACAAACAATCGCACAACATGCGACCCAATAAATCCGGCGCCGCCAGTTAAAAGTATTTTTTTCATTGTTAAATTTTTAAGTTTAAAGATACGGTATTGTTTTGTTTTATTTTTGATAATTTGTGTATTGCTTTTTTGGCATTGATTGGTACTCCTTTTTTTAAAGGTGTGCACCAAATTGCTGTATTTGTTGCTACCGCGTGCGCGGCAGGGCTTAGTTCACTTTACTCCTATTCCTTGTGGCTTTCGCAGAATTTTGTTTGGAGTGCGACTCTTTTTTTAAGCTTTTTTAGCTTTAAAAAAGAGTGTAGCGTAAATCTCGACTGGTCATTACAAAAAACAAAGCAAGCAGGTCATGCCCAAAACAAATTGAACATGCTTGTTGCGCCGCGCCGTGTTATTTTGGCATGCGGTGTTGCGCTTTTATTTATTTTTAGCACCACTGTATGCCATTGCAGTACTGCCTTTTTCAAATATAATGCGTGTTAAAAAAACTTTTTAGTGTTTTTAAACTGTGGCAAAGATGTTTAAAATATATTTAGAAATTAAAATAATGCCTGCTTTTTAAGTTTTTTTTTGCATTTTTAATTGCGTTATACGAATTAAAGTTTTCCATCAACGGCAATTTTTAAAACCGATTTCACATCGTAAATAACGCTTTTTTTATTTTTTAGGGCATCAAAATCTAGATTCAAAAACTCATTATGTGCTACTGCTAAAACAATGGCGTCAAAAGTGTTTGCTGGAATTTGCTGTACGGTGGTAATGTTGTATTCATAATAAACCTCGTCGGGTTTTGCCCATGGGTCATAAATAGTACATTGTATGCCATACTCTTGTAAAGAGCGCACTACATCCACGATTTTTGTGTTTCTAACATCGGGACAGTTTTCTTTAAATGTAATTCCGAGTAGTAAAAGTGTTGCGTTTTTTATTGCAATATCTTTTTTTAATAACAGTTTTACAATTTGCGATGCCACATAGTCGGCCATACTGTCGTTTAGCTTGCGACCTGCCAAAATTATTTCGGGGTGGTAGCCTAGTTTTTGAGCTTTTTGTGCTAAATAATAAGGATCTACGCCTATGCAATGTCCGCCCACTAACCCTGGTTTAAAGGGTAAAAAGTTCCATTTTGTTCCAGCAGCTTCAAGCACGGCTTGGGTATCAATATCGAGTAAGTTAAATATTTTTGCCAATTCGTTTACAAAAGCAATATTAATATCGCGTTGCGAATTTTCGATAACCTTGGCCGCTTCGGCAACTTTTATCGATGGCGCTAAGTGAGTGCCAGCGGTAATGACCGATTGGTACAATTGGTTTACTTTTATACCAATTTCGGGGGTTGAACCCGAGGTAATTTTTAAAATTTTGTCTATTGTATGCTCTTTATCGCCTGGGTTTATGCGTTCGGGCGAATACCCTGCAAAAAAATCAATATTAAATTGCAAGCCGCTTATTTTTTCAAGTATAGGAACGCATTCTTCTTCGGTTAAGCCTGGGTATACGGTAGATTCGTAAATAACGATATCGCCTTTTTTTAAAACCCTTGCTACGGTTTGCGATGCTTTAATAAGTGGCGTAATATCGGGGGTATTGTTGGCATCAACAGGTGTTGGCACCGTTACAATATAATAGTTACACGTTGCAATAGTTGCTTCGTTGGTGGAGCAAAAAAGACCAATTTGATTTGAATTTTCGGTTTTTAAGACACTTTTTAGTAAGCTTGATTCTAATTCGAGTGTATAATCGTTTCCCAAATTAATGTCTGCAACTCGTTTTTGATTGATGTCAAATCCCACTACAGCGAATTTTGTAGCAAAAAGTCGTGCTAACGGCAAACCTACATATCCCAAACCTACAATTGCTATTTTTATGCTCATAATTTTATTACTTACGACCCAATTCCTTTATAGATAAACCCTATTTTTTCTAATTCTTTTTTGTCAAGCAAATTGCGTCCGTCAAAAACAAATGCAGGTTTATACATTGCATCGTATATTTTTTGCCAATCCAGCAGTTTAAATTCGTCCCATTCGGTTAAAACGGCAATGGCGTGTGCATTTTTGCAAGTTTCATAAGCATTACCTGATGTTTCAACATGCTTTTCGTTAGTCTTGGGTGTTCGTGATTCTAAATAATTTAAATCGGCAAGCACCTGTTTTCTTGCAACTTTTGGGTCAAAAACTGCAATTATGGCGCGTTCGTTTATCAAATCGTCGGCTACGTAAATGGCAGCAGATTCGCGCGTGTCGTTGGTGTCTTTTTTGAAAGCCCAGCCTAAAAAAGCAATTTTTTTATCGGATACGGTGTTGTATAAAGTAGTTACAATATTTTTTGAAAACCTACTTTTTTGGTGGTCGTTCATAATAATAACTTGTTCCCAATAATCGGCAACTTCATTTAACCCAAACGATTTAGATATGTACACCAAATTCATAATGTCTTTTTGAAAACACGAACCGCCAAAACCTACCGACGATTGTAAAAATTTAGAGCCTATTCGACGGTCCATTCCAATGGCTTTGGCAACCTCATCAACGTTGGCTCCTGTTTTTTCGCATAGTTCTGACATAGCATTTATTGATGAAACACGCTGTGCTAAAAAGGCATTTGCCGTAAGTTTAGACAATTCTGACGACCATAAATTAGTGGTTAAAATTTTAGTATCGGGTACCCAATTCGCATAAATGGCTTTTAATTGTGCAATGGCTTTTTGCCCTTCGTCTGTTGGTTCGCCACCTATTAAAACTCGGTCTGGCTGCAATAAATCGGCAACCGCTGTACCTTCGGCCAAAAATTCAGGATTGGAAAGAATTTGAAATTTTACTCCGTTTCCGGTATTGTCCAAAATGTTTTTAATCGCTTCTGCGGTACGTACAGGTAGCGTTGATTTTTCGACTACAATTTTATTTGTTTTTGAAACGCGAGCAATTTGTCGGGCACACAATTCAATATATTTCAAATCGGCAGCCATGCCTTTGCCCGATCCATAGGTTTTTGTAGGCGTATTTACAGATATAAAAATAAGCTGGGCATCGTCTATTGCTTGATCAACATCGGTAGAAAAAAATAAATTTCTTCCTCTTGCATCTGCTACAATTTCTGATAATCCGGGTTCGTAAATAGGAATATTGCCTGCATTTTTATCGTTCCATTGTGCAATGCGACTTTCATTTAAATCGACTACTGTAACTTTGATATGAGGACATTTTTGAGCTATAATCGCCATAGTTGGGCCA
The DNA here is from genome assembly GCA_043772535.1 of Flavobacterium sp. Lineage (GTDB taxonomy): Bacteria > Bacteroidota > Bacteroidia > Flavobacteriales > Flavobacteriaceae > Flavobacterium. The sequence goes on from JAYVGC010000141.1 coordinate 5,685, forward strand.
CCTACATAACCTGCTCCGATGCAACAAATGTTTGTAATATTCATTTATTTATTTTTAATCTTTATTTTTTAGGTTTTCCCAATACCAGGCAATAGTTTCTTGTAAACCTTGTTCAAAAGAAAATTGTGGATTGTAGTTTAAATACTGTTGTGCTTTTTGGATACTCGCCAATGAATGCGGAATGTCACCATTTCTAAACGTGCCATACACAACATTTACATTAGCAATTTCTGGGTCAAATTTACATAAATTGTTTTTTATTAATTGCACCATTTCGTTTAAAGTAGTGCTTTGTCCGTATGCCGTATTATAAACCATGTTTATTGCCGCTGCATTTTTAGTAATAACCGCCAACTCATTCATTTGAATCACGTTTTTGATGTATGTAAAATCGCGCGAAAAAGTGCCGTCACCGTTAATTATCGGACTCGTTTTATTTATAAATTGTTGTACAAATTTTGGAATTACCGCTGCATACGCGCCATTTGGATCTTGGTTTTTACCAAATACATTAAAATAACGCAGTCCGATTGTTTCTAAACCATACGACGTGCTGAATATTGTGGCATATAACTCGTTTACATACTTAGTAATTGCGTAGGGCGAAAGTGGTTTTCCGATGGTTTGTTCTACTTTGGGTAAATTTTCAGAATCGCCGTAGGTAGAGGAACTTGCAGCGTAAATAAATCGTTTTACCTTGGCATCGCGCGCAGCAACTAGCATGTTCAAAAACCCAGAAACATTTACTGCGTTGGTGGTTATCGGGTCAACCAACG
>JAYVGC010000142.1:0-6449 GCA_043772535.1 Flavobacterium sp.
TGCCTGCGTTACGTTATTGCCAATAAACCCTGTTGAAAGTACTGCGGTTTTAGTTCCTTTTTTTAGTAAATGTGCTTTTCCTATATCAATTTTTTGAAAAGGTTGTTTCCAGTTCACAATAGTACCGCGTCCTCTTGGATATCTTATTGCAATAGGATGACTTAAACCTAAAGAAGCGGTATACAAAATATTTCGTAATGCAATTTCGTCTTTTGGGGCATAAATAATTATATTGGGAATACAGCGTAAATATGCAATATCAAAAACGCCGTGGTGTGTTGGACCATCTTCGCCAACTAATCCGGCACGATCTAAACAAAAAATAACAGGTAAATTTTGTAACGCAACATCATGAATAATTTGATCGTACGCCCGTTGTAAAAAAGTAGAATAAATATTGCAAAATACGACCATGCCTTGCGTCGCCATTCCAGCAGCAAGCGTTACAGCATGTTGCTCGGCAATGCCCACATCAAAAGCACGATCAGGAAAGGCATGCATCATATATTTTAAAGAGCTACCCGATGGCATGGCTGGCGTAATGCCAATAATTTCGTTGTTTATTTGTGCTAATTCCAAAAGTGTTAATCCAAATACATCTTGAAACTTTGGAGGTAAGTTTTCATCTGATTTTGTATATATCTCTCCTGTATTTTTATCAAATTTTCCGGGTGCATGATAAGTTACCTGATCTATTTCTGCTTGAGCTAGTCCTTTACCTTTTGTGGTTATAATGTGCAAAAATTTTGGACCTGTAACATTTTTTAATCTATTTAATTCTGAAAGTAAGACGCTAAAGTCGTGTCCGTCGATTGGTCCTGAATAATCAAAATTTAGCGATTTTATGATATTGTTGTCTTTATGATTCGTTCCTTTTTTTATAGAGGTTAGATAATTTTTTAGTGCACCAACACTTGGGTCAATACCAATTGAATTATCATTTAATATAATGAGCAAGTTTGCATCTGTAACGCCAGCATGGTTTAAACCTTCAAAGGCCATTCCGCTCGCAATTGAAGCGTCTCCAATAACTGCAATGTGTTGATTTGTATAACCCTTTAATTTAGATGCCATTGCCATTCCTAAAGCTGCCGATATCGAGGTAGAGGAATGCCCAACGCCAAACGAATCATAAATACTTTCGTCGCGTTTTGGAAAACCTGCAATACCGTTCAATTGCCGATTGGTATGAAATGAATCTCTTCGTCCTGTTAAAATCTTGTGACCATAAGCTTGATGACCCACATCCCAAACCAATAAATCGGTCGGTGTATTAAAAACATAATGCAATGCAATTGTAAGTTCAATTACACCTAAACTAGCTCCTAAATGACCTTCTTTTACCGCCACGACATCAATAATAAAATCTCGTAATTCTTTTGCAAGTTGTGGCAATTGCGTATAATTTAGTTTTTTTAAATCAGCAGGACTGTTGATGGTATCAAGTAGGAGGTTGCTCATCAAAAATATTTTTTAATTAAGTGGTTCTTGCTCTTTATTGCGTTTCATGGCATTAAAATAGGCAGCCCGGCTTAAGGGTTCGTACTCTTCGGTTTCTCCTAAAAGTACTAATTTATCATTACTAGTTTTTCGGAAACTATAATTTGCCAAATTACCTGTTCGGGTGCAAACGGCATGTACTTTGGTTACATATTCGGCTGTAGCCATTAAGGCGGGCATTGGTCCAAACGGATTGCCTTTAAAATCCATATCCAAACCGGCTACGATTACTCTAATGCCAGAATTTGCTAAATCATTACATATTTTTACTATTTCATCATCAAAAAACTGTGCTTCATCGATACCAACAACGTCGCACCCTTGAGCCAATAATGCAATGTTAGCTGCCGCAGGCACAGGTGTCGATCGTATTTCATTGGCATCATGTGATACTACCATTTCATCATGGTAACGGGTATCAATTTCAGGTTTAAAAATCTCTACCTTTTGTTTTGCAAATTGCGCTCGCTTTAATCTACGAATGAGTTCTTCGGTTTTACCCGAAAACATAGACCCACATATAACTTCGATCCAACCAAATTGCTCTTTATGGTTTACTGTATTTTCAAGAAACATTTTGTACTTTTAAGCCATTAAAAAGCAATAAATTGTATTACTTTGTAGCGTAACAAATTTATTATAAAAATAACGATAAGCGACCTATTAATTGTAAAACTTATGAAAAAAAGAGTAGAAGCCGATTTAATTAGTATTGCACATAGAATTTTAAAATTAAAAAATAAAGCAGAGGTCGATATTTTACAAATCGAAATTAAAAAATTATATGATGCAATAACCATCTTAAAATTTTATAATGATAATTTTGATGCAGTAAAAACTACTGTTTTAGAAACAGATTTGGCCTCTAAATTAAATGATTTTATGGATGTTAAATCGGATTTTTTAAGTGCTAAACGTGAAACAGATGCGGTACACGAAGATTTGCCCAAGATGCAAGCGAATAGTATTGAATTAATAACGAACGATGTGGTCGAAACACCTATTGCTGCCCTAGAGAACGAGCCATCTATTTTTGAACCTTTATTTGAAATGGCTTCAATAGCTTTGTTTGAACCGGTAAACACTAGCCCAAAAGAAATATCATTTGAAGAATTACTCGGAAAAAATTATGGTGATACTGATTTTGTAAAACCGTCTGAACTAGAGCAGGAAAAAAAACAATTGTTTTCTGAAAAAACATTGCATGGATTAAGCATCAGCTTAAACGACCGAATTGGTTTTGAGCAACATTTATTTGCTGGCAGTAGCGAAGATTTTAATCGGGTTTTATCACAATTAAATACCTTTGATAGCTTTGAAGAAGCGAAAGATTTTATTGATCAGATAGTAAAGCCAGATTATGATTATTGGTTGGATAAAGAAGAGTTTGCAAATCGATTTATGGATCTTGTTGAAAATAAATTCAAGTAAATGGGTAAATTATATATCGTTCCAACACCAATTGGAAATTTAGAAGACATGACTTTTAGAGCGATTCGAGTTTTAAAAGAGGTCGATTTAATTTTAGCCGAAGACACTCGCACGAGTTCGAAATTATTGAAGCATTTTGATATTGGCACACACATGCACAGCCATCACATGCACAACGAGCACAAAACTGTCGAAAACATTATTTTACGATTAAAAACTGGCGAAACAATTGCACTTATTTCAGATGCAGGAACCCCAGCAATTTCTGACCCTGGATTTTTACTAACCCGTGCTTGTGTTGAAAATAAAATAGAAGTAGAATGTTTGCCTGGTGCAACGGCATTTGTACCAGCACTCGTAAATAGTGGTTTACCAAATGATAAGTTCGTGTTTGAAGGGTTTTTACCAGAAAAAAAAGGGCGTCAAACACGTTTTTTGTTGCTTGCTGACGAAGTGCGAACGATGATTTTTTATGTTTCGCCACATAAGTTAAACAAAACATTAGCTGAATTTGTGCAGTATTTTGGCAACGACAGATTAATTTCGGTTTCTAGAGAATTATCAAAATTACATGAAGAAACAATTCGCGGCACAGTGCAAGAAGTACTAAAATATTACGAAGCTAAACCTGCAAAAGGAGAAATAGTAGTAGTTGTAAGCGGAAAAAATATATCTGTAAAAAAAGACAGTAAGCAATAGGTTTAAAATATCAATAAATTTATAAAATGCGTTGGACGAATAAACCAAAACCATCACAAGAGCAGCTAGATAAACTTGCAACCGAGCTTCATGTAAATCCGTTAATAGCTAGTTTATTACTGCAACGAGGTATCGAAACATTTGAACAAGCGAGGCAATTTTTTCGACCATCATTATCTGATTTACATAATCCGTATTTGATGAAAGATATGGATAAAGCGGTGGTACGGATCGAAATGGCAATCAAGAATCAAGAGAATATTTTAGTTTTTGGTGATTATGATGTGGATGGCACCACAGCCGTTTCGTTGGTTTCATCGTATTTAAAAAGCTTTTATCCAAATGTTGCAACTTATATTCCAGACCGATACGACGAAGGTTATGGCATTTCATACAAAGGAATCGATTTTGCCGATGACAATAATTTTTCATTAATAATTGCCTTAGATTGTGGTATAAAATCAATAGACCATATTAAGTATGCACTTGCTAAAAATATCGAATTTATCATTTGCGACCACCATCGACCGGGAGGTGAATTGCCAAAAGCTGTTGCTGTTTTAGATCCAAAACGCGACGATTGTAACTATCCGTACGATGAACTTTGCGGCTGCGGCATCGGTTTTAAATTGATACAAGCATTGGCACAAAACCGAAATCAAACTATTGATGATTTGATAATATATTTAGATTTGGTTGCCACAGCAATTGCCGCAGATATCGTTCCCATGACCGGCGAAAATCGTGTGTTAGCAAAATTTGGCTTAGAAGTTATTAACAGCAAGCCGCGCCCCGGTATAAAAGCATTAATTGCAAATGTTAAGAAAAAAACCCTAACTATTACTGATGTCGTTTTTATAATTGCACCACGCATTAACGCTGCGGGACGGGTAAAACATGGTAACGAAGCCGTTGCGCTATTAACAGAATATAATTTAGAACAAGCACAGCAATTTGCTTCTGAAATTGAGCAATACAACGCAGAGCGAAAGGATTTAGACAAGCAAATTACCATCGAAGCGCTTGCGCAAATAGAAAATAATTCCGAAAAAGAACGTTTTACAACCGTAGTTTATCAAGAAAATTGGCACAAAGGCGTAATCGGTATTGTAGCTTCTCGATTAACCGAAACCTACTATCGACCAACCATAGTATTTACTAAAAGTGGCGACAAACTAGCGGCTTCGGCAAGATCAGTTCAAGATTTTGACGTCTATAATGCTATTGAAGCTTGCGCAGCACATTTAGAACAATTTGGCGGACATAAATACGCCGCCGGAATGACCTTGAAAGAAGAAAATTATACCAATTTTAAAAATGCGTTTGAAAAAGTAGTGCAACAAACAATTGATCCCGAATTGTTAGTGCCTGAAATTTTAATAGATGCCGAAATTGATTTTATCGATTTAAATTCAAAGTTGATTCGAATTTTGAACCAGTTCGAACCGTTTGGCCCCTTGAATATGAGTCCTGTTTTTATGTCGAAAAATGTAAACGATACCGGCTATACCAAAACTATCGGAAAAAATAATGAACATTTAAAACTTTTTTTAAAACAACAAAGTTCAGAAGGAATAGGAGCTGTAGGCTTTGGTTTAGGATCAAAAATCTCTGAAATTACTCATAAAAAATTATTTGAAGCGATATATACTATTGATGAAAATGAATTTAATGGCACTGTAAGTTTGCAATTGCGATTAAAAGATGTGCGGTAAAAACCATTTAAAAAATGATACAACAGCTATTTAAATTTTTGATGATTTGCGGCATCATATTGGGGCTTATCTTTATGGTATACACCAACTTATCACGACAAAGAAAGGACAAATCGATTATTTATTTAAATTTATTTGTACTTTTTTTTACGCTCAACAATCTGCAAATTACCATTGCCGATTATAATTTTGTGTCGCTCACTTTTTTTGAACGCAAATTATTACTTCCGTTTTACGTTCTCATAATTCCGGCGTTTTACACTTTTGTGATTCATTATTTAAAAGCCGAGCAGAAAATTAAATCGTTTGTTCGTATTTCTGTGGTATTATTTCTATCTGAATTAGCGGTGCGCGTTGCCTTCTTCTCTATAGGTTTAGGTAAAAATGCTAATTATATTGTTGCCAAGTATGCTCAAATAGAAGAGATTATTAATTTGTGCTACACCATTTTTTTATTTTTAAAAGTAGTTTATATCTTTTTAAATCAGTCAAAATTGTACGAAAACGTAGCGTCATACGATAACATGAAGTGGCTTAAAAAGTTTTTAATATATGGTTTTTTAATTATCGTACTTTGGGTTTTTGCGATATCGTTCAATTTGCAACAGGTTATTTCGCCAAACATTCCGGTGTATTATCCGTTGCGATTGTCGTCGTCGTTTTTAATTTATTGGATTGCCTATCACGGATTTTTTAAATACAATTTATTAATAGAGCGTATTGAATTGCGGGCCGAAATAGCAAAAGAAACTCCAACAGTTGGTAAAATTTTTGAAGAGGCTACAAAAATAGATCTGATTTTTTTAAACATTCAAAATCACATTCTACTAAACAAAAAGTATTTGATCGCCGATTATTCAGTTGAAAATTTAGCTGTAGAAACCAATATATCTGAGCGAAAATTGGCTGCAATGTTACAAAAAAACACCAATTTCGGATTTTCAGAATACATTAATCTTTTGCGGGTACAAAAAGCTAAAAAATATTTAACCAGCAAAAAATATGCGCATTATACCATTACTTCCATTGGTTTAGAATGCGGATTCAACTCAAAGTCAACATTTTATAGAGCATTTACAAAGCATGTAGGCACAACGCCAACCC
>JAYVGC010000143.1:0-6416 GCA_043772535.1 Flavobacterium sp.
AGATAATTGACCATTCAATACTATGTAGTCTATCAGTTTTGATTCAGCAATTTGCTTTTTAGAATTCCAATCTTTAGAATTAATTGAATTACCTGTAGAGAATTGTTTTCTATTTTTACTAATAGTAATTCTACAATAAATTGGACAAAGTCCTTTTCGATTTTCTTTTGCTTGATTGATTACAAACAAGATTGTTAATTTGCGATGATGCATGATTCCAATTGTTTTTAAGTTTGACAATTGGCACACAATTCGTGTTTAAAAAATAGGAACCTTTATAGGAACCTTTTTTATTATAGTCTTAGTATAAATTTCAATTTTGAATTATTTTAGAGAGTCTTGTAATATCAATGAATATTGATAAAAACAAAAAATCCAGTCTAAATAAATAAACTGGATTTCATTAAAGCTCCCTCTCTTGGGCTCGAACCAAGGACCCTCTGATTAACAGTCAGATGCTCTAACCAACTGAGCTAAGAAGGAAACTGTGTCTTAAAAACCGATTTTAAAAGCCACTTTCGTGCCTTATTTTCATCGTTTAAGCGGTTGCAAATATAGTACCTTTTTTTCGTTTTACAAATTAATTTTAAAGTTTTTTCGTTTTTTTTACAACAATTTATCTAGTACTAATTGGTAAATATCCTTTCCGAAGGTTAAAGCCATGAGGCTCAGCAAGAAAATCATTCCTCCAGTTTGTACATTGCCCATCGCTTTTTCGCTTAATGTTTTGCCTGTAACCATTTCTACAATAGTAAAAAGGGCATGACCCCCATCTAACCCTGGAATAGGAAGGCAGTTCATAAATGCCAATCCGATAGAAAAAAGTGCTGTAAAACTCCAAATATATTCCCAATCCCATGTAGTTGGTAACATACGTGCTATACCAATCGGACTTGATACTTTTTTGTAAGCCCCTGTTTTTGGTTTTAAAATTAATTTAAATTGCTTAACATTATAAACAATTAATTGCCACGATTCATTTAAGGCTTGCGGCACCGCATTAAAAAATGATAATTTATTTACAACCTGAAGGTCTTTATTATTTTTTAATTCTTTAGAATTAGCTATAAACCCTAATTTACCGTCTTTACTAACCGCTGCTTTTAATTCGATTTCTTTTTGATTGCGTACCACGGTTAAATTGACTATTTTATTTTCATTTGCAATAAAACCATCTGTTAATTCATCAAAATAATTAAATCTAGTACCATTTAAACCAATAATTCTGTCATTTTTTTGCAATCCAGATATCTGGGCCGCAGATAAAGGTAGTACTGAATCTACAAGTACTTGTTTGTATCTTGGGGCCATGAACAGTCTTTTGTCTTCAGATAATAAAATACCCTTTTGCTCGTCGGTTAGGTTCAACACTACTTTTTTGCCTAATCGCTCAAGTTCAATTTTCTCGCTAAGAAGTACATCAATAATCAACCAATTGAATTTTTTTTGCAGTGGTTCACCATCTACCGACAGTATTATGTCACCATTTTTAAATCCCACACTTTTTCCAGCTAAACCAAATGACAAGCCGTTTTTTTGAATTTCTGACGTTGCTACATATTTTTGTCCCACGGTACTAAACAAAATTGTATAAATTAATATGGCCAAGAGCACATTAACAACAATCCCTCCCATCATAATTATTAAGCGTTGCCACGCTGGTTTTGAACGAAATTCCCATGGTTGTGGCGGAAGTTTCATTTGTTCGGTATCCATACTTTCGTCAATCATCCCCGACAGTTTTACATAGCCGCCAATGGGTAACCAACCTATTCCCCACTCGGTTTCGCCAATTTTCTTTTTTATTATTGAAAACCCTGCATCCATAAATAGGTAAAACTTTTCAACTCTTACTTTAAATAATTTTGCTGCAGCATAATGCCCGAACTCATGAAGTATAACTAATACTGATAATATGAATAAAATTTGTGCTATTTGTATCATTTAATTTTAATTGTATTTTTTATAAAAAGCAAAAGTAAGGTTTTCGCCTTACTTTTTAAACAAATATCTTGCTGAGCTTATTTTTTTATTATTTTTTTATGATAGATTCCATGCGAAGTATCCATTTCTAAATAATAAACGCCAGTTGACAAAGTGGTTGCCGAAAAATCGAGACTTGTACTTTCAAGTACTTTTTGTCCGATATTGTTGAATAATATCGAGTTAACTACAGTAACATCAGTCGGCTTTTGAATATGAATATCGTTACCTACTGGATTGGGGTACACTGCTACCAGTTGGTCGGCAACATAAACTTGTGTTCCTAACGCAACCATATTGTTTTTGGATATTAAATTTTTTTCGGGATCAAATTCTACTGCTGTAATTGTAAAAGTAATTGGCACTATAAATTCTTGTTCATTGGTAGTATTCTCGAGAATCGTATTTAAGACCTCTCCGTTTGCACCCTTTAATCTAACTGGAATTGGCATTTCATAAAAGGGCACACTAATTGGATCCGATTGTGTTTGAGAAATTACAATTTTTGCTTGACCTGCACCCCAGTTTTGTGCTGTAAGCGTATAACTAGGATATCCTTGTTTGTATATCCAGTCATTAAAAAACTCATTTAAATTAGATCCATAAGCAGCTTCTAAATGTGATTGTAAATTGCTAGTTACTGCATATTTATAAGCTAAATTAGAGTTTGAAAGATAACTTTTCAATGCCTGAAAAAACAAGGCGTCGCCCATTTTAAAACGAAGCATATTCAGAACCATAGCTCCTTTATTGTAGGTTATTTCAGTACTAAAAATTCTGTTTACATTGGTTGCTTCATCATCTGACAAATAAACAGATCCTGTGGTTGATGTAGCCGAGTTAATCATATTGTTTTTATAATTAATGTAAGACGTTAAGCCATTAAATTTTTCAACAACGAGAGCAGTTAAATAAGTAGCGAAGCCTTCATTTAACCAAATATCTTTCCAAGAGCCGCAAGTAATTTTATCACCAAACCATTGGTGCGCCAATTCATGTGCAATCAAATTACGACTAAAATTAACCATGAATGAAACGGTGGTGTGTTCCATACCTCCACCCCAACCAAATTGTGCATGACCGTATTTTTCGTTCCTAAACGGATAGGGTTCTAAAAGGGTTTCGTACAAATTCATAATTAGCGGTGTTTGTGCTAGTTGTGTCTGTACGAAAGTTGTGTTGTTTTCGGGATATAAATAATTTATGATTGGAAAAGTATTTGGTGCTGTTCCTGCAGTCTGATTGTAAACTGCATAATCACCTACTGCCATACAAATTAGATACGCAGGAATAGGATAATTGTGCTTAAACCACGTAGTTTTATTCAACCCAGTTACAAGTGCCGATTGTTCTAATCCATTACTTACACTTATATATTGCGAAGGTGCTGTAATGTATACATCAATATTGTCAATTTTATCATTCAAATCTTGCTTACATGGCCACCAATCTCTGGCCCCAAATGGCTCTGACAAGGTATAAAGTATTTTGCTTCCGTTAGCTCTTGTTGTTGCAGTATATGCATTAAACCCGTTCACGGGTGGCTCTCCCGCGTATGTAATTTCAACCGTCGCCGAATTACCAGCGGTTACCGCAGTTGCTAAATTAATTATCAATTCGTTTGAAATGCTCCGCGTAAACGTAACTGCTGTGCCCAATTGCTTTACTGCACTTACTGTTAATTCATTAGCCAAATCAAATGTAATTGTATTTAAAGTACTAAGTGCCGTAAAAGTTGTGGTTACCTTGCCTGATATATAATAAACTGATGGGTCAACAAAAAATTCTAGTTTGTGATAAGTAATATTATAGTTTGCCGTATTGGAATTCGACACAAAGGCGATTTTGCTTGCCGCTGCTTTTTTTTCGGATTGCACCATTTTTTCGAAATCTTGTTGCGCTCTCGTAATCGAAAAAACGAAGAAGAAGACTATTAAGTATTTGCTTTTCATACTAAATATTTTTAATTAACGAATGTACCACTAAATTCAAATAGTACAACAAAAATTTTATTAAATTTTATTTTGTGTCCTTTATTAAAAAGAATGCATTTTTATAATTTACATTTTTTTTCTTGAGGTGGTTTTCTATTATCTTTACAAAATGATTTTAGTAACTGGCGGAACAGGATTGGTCGGGTCACATTTACTTTTGCAACTTGTAAAAAGTGAAAAATCAATTCGTGCAACATATCGCGATATTGATTCAATCAATAAAACAAAAAAAATATTTGTTGCATATCAAGCAGACCTACTTTTTTCAAAAATAGATTGGGTCCAGGCTGACATAAATGATGTAAGCGCTTTAGCAACAACATTTAAAGGCATTACTCATGTATATCATTGTGCTGCATTAATATCTTTTGATCCGAAAGACGAATTACAACTAAGAAAAATAAATATTGAAGGAACAGCAAATATTGTTAATTTTTGTATCGATCACAACATAAAAAAATTATGCTATGTAAGTTCAATAGCCGCTTTAGGACAATTGGCCCCTCACGAACGGTTGCTTTCTGAAACTACCGAATGGAATCCTGAAAAGGCAAATAGCGATTATGCAATTTCTAAATATGGTGCCGAAATGGAAGTTTGGAGAGGACACCAAGAAGGACTTAATGTTGTCATAATTAATCCAGGAATAATTTTTGGAACAGGTTTTTATGATGCAGCAGGTAACACCTTCTTCTCAGAAATAAAAAAGGGACTGCTATTTTATACCTGCGGAATTACTGGTTATGTGAGCGTAATTGATGTAGTAGCTGTTTTACTTCAAGTAATGAACTCTGAAATAAATGGAGAACGATTTATTGTTATTTCAGAAAACAGAACTTATAAATCTATTTTCGATACCATTGCAGTTGCTATACATGCAAAAAAACCTATCTATTTAGCAACGCCTTTATTAACTAACTTATATTGGCGACTAGATTGGTTGAAATCATTTTTATATGGCTCTAAGCGAAGTTTCTCTAAATATAATTCGATGGCTGCAAATGCGACCGATTTAATATCTAATCAAAAGATATGTGAAATACTACACTATAAATTTCAATCAATTGATGCTTGTATTGCTCAAGTTGCCACTAATTTTAACCAAATTAAAAAAAATCATTAAATGCAATTTTCAGAAAATAAAAATACAATTCGATGGGTTTTAATTGCCATATCTTTTGCAATTGTGGTTTTAATTTTGTGGAATACTTATTCGTTTTTTCAAATATTTAAAAAAGAACAGCGGCTAAAAATGGAACTTTGGGCAAATGCTCAAAAAACACTAATAAATGCGGATGAACATACTGATGTTGACTTACCATTAGAAATTTTTAGCAATAACAATACCATTCCAATTATATTAACAGAAAACGACAGTATCAAAAATACTGCAAATATTGACGACGAAACAGGTGCAGATGAAGAAAAAACAAAACTTTTTTTAAGTAGATTAAAAACAGAGAACGAGCCGATAAAAATAGAGTATGTCCCTGGAAAATTTCAGTATTTATATTATGGCGACTCGTCTTTAATTAACAAACTAAAGTACTATCCGCTGGCACTGTTGCTTATAATTGTATTATTTAGTGTTGTTGTGTACAATTTTTACAGAAGCACTAAACTAGCAACACAAAACAAACTTTGGGCAGGAATGGCAAAAGAAACCGCCCACCAAATTGGCACGCCACTGTCTTCATTAATTGGCTGGCTAGAAATTATGAAAGCAGACGATGTTGATGCTACAACGATTATTGAAATCGAAAAAGACATTCATCGTTTACAAACTATAACCGACCGATTTTCTAAAATTGGCTCAAAACCTGTTTTGGAGTTACAAGATATAATTAAAGAAACTCATGCATCATTTGATTATTTAAAATCACGATTTTCGCAACAAATTGAATTTAGTTTCAATGCCCCTAATGTACAAGTTTTAATTCCAATTAACGCTGCACTACACAGTTGGACTATTGAAAACTTAATGAAAAATGCCATCGATGCTATGAAAGGTAGAGGCAAATTAACGATAGAAATTGAACATGATAAAAGTTGCGTTACTATAGCCGTTAGTGATTCAGGAAAAGGAATGTCTAAAAAATTATTCCATCAAATTTTTGAACCCGGTTTTACCACCAAAAAAAGAGGCTGGGGTCTTGGCCTATCTTTAACAAAACGAATTGTAGAAGAGTACCACAACGGAAAAATTAGGGTTCTAAATTCTGAAATTAATATTGGTACAACAATTTTAATAACTTTTAAAAAATAAGGCTACATTTTACAACAAACACCGTTTTGTACCGCATTGGTTTTAAGAGTTATAAATGAAGGTCGAGTTGTTAGTTACAGTTTTTTAATAAAAAAAGCCTGCCACAAAGAATTTTCTCTTCGATCGCCAACCTTTTAAATACATAAAAAGCCACCAACCGAAGTTGATGGCTT
>JAYVGC010000144.1:0-17234 GCA_043772535.1 Flavobacterium sp.
TTATTAAAGAAAACAACTATGCAACTGACGACGAAATTGAGGCAATTAATATAAAAGTGAAAGCATTGGTTGAAGAATGCGAAAAATTTGCCGAAGAATCTCCGTTTCCTGAAATACAACAATTATACGATGTAGTTTACGAACAAGAAAATTATCCATTTATACCTCACAGACTATAACTATGGCAACAATAATTACAATGCCTCGATTAAGCGACACTATGACCGAAGGAACTGTTGCAACTTGGCTGAAAAAGGTAGGCGATGTTATAAAAGAAGGAGATATTTTAGCAGAAATAGAAACCGACAAAGCTACAATGGAATTTGAATCGTTTAACGCTGGAACCTTGCTTTATATTGGAATTGCTGAGGGTGAGGCCGCCCCTGTAGACTCTCTTTTAGCTATAATTGGCAATGAAAGCGAAGATATTTCGGCATTAATTAGTGGCGATAAACCCGCATTAGCAAGTATTAAAGCTGAAGAAAATAAAACGGATGCCGAAACCGTTGCCGTTAAATCTGCTGGTGCAACAGTAAAAATTCCTGACGGTGTAAAAGTAATTACAATGCCTCGCTTAAGCGACACTATGACAACTGGAACGGTTGCGACTTGGTTAAAAAAAATCGGTGATCCAATTCTGGAGGGTGATATTTTAGCTGAAATTGAAACCGATAAAGCTACGATGGAATTTGAATCTTTTAATGCTGGCACACTTTTATATATTGGTATAAAAGAAGGCGAATCAGCACCAGTTGACTCAGTTTTAGCAATTATCGGTCCTGCAGGAACTGATATTACCGGAATTGCTGAAAATTATGGAAAAGAAGTTGTACGTAGCGAAGTTGATAATTCAGTCGAAGTCAGTACTGAAGCGGTTAAAGCTACAACTGAGGGCGGTAGCGCAATAAGTGATAAAATTTTTGCTTCTCCATTAGCAAAGCAAATTGCTAAAGATAAAGGTTTCGATTTATCACAAATAAAAGGGTCTGGTGAAAATGGTAGAATTGTTAAATTTGATGTAGAAAATTTTATACCTTCAAATGCAACATCGATCGCAATTCAACCTGCCCAAAAACAACAAATTGAAAATAAACCAGCACTTGTAATACTCGCAGGAGAAACCGTTACAGAAATAATAAAAAATTCGCAAATGCGAAAAATTATAGCCAAGCGCTTGTCAGAATCTATATTTACGGCGCCTCATTTTTATCTAACAATTGAAGTTGATATGGACAACGCCATTACATCGCGCGCAACCATTAACACTATTCCAGACACGAAAATTTCATTTAACGACATGGTAATTAAAGCATGTGCCATGGCATTAAAAAAACATCCAAAAGTAAATTCACAATGGAATGAAGATGCGATAACAATAAACCACCATGTAGCTATTGGTGTTGCTGTTGCTGTTGAAGATGGCTTGGTAGTGCCTGTTTTAAAGTTTACAGATCAAATGAGCTTATCACAAATTGGTATAAACGTAAAAGATTTGGCAGGACGAGCTAGAAATAAAAAACTGCAACCATCAGAAATGGAGGGAAGTACTTTTACAATTTCGAACCTTGGAATGTTTGGAATTACTGAATTTACGTCAATCATAAATCAACCAAATTCTGCTATTTTATCAGTAGGCGCAATTATTGAAAAACCAGTTGTTAAAAATAGCCAAATTGTAGTTGGAAATACCATGAAAGTAACCCTTGCTTGCGATCACAGAACCGTTGACGGTGCAACTGGAGCTCAGTTTTTACAAACATTGAGGTTGTTTTTAGAAAATCCGGTTACTATGTTGGTCTAAAAGTTATTAGTATATTTATAAAAATCCTATTCATATTTTGAATGGGATTTTTTTTACGAATTGGTACAACCGACACAAATTATATTTATAATTACATTATAAGTAGCAACGATAATTTATTTTAAACAGCTAGTTTTAGGGCATTTATTACCATCGTAAGTAGTATTTTTTAAAAAGATGCGAAATAAAATAGTATTCTATTCGTGCTTTGGGATAAAATATTCTAAAATTAATATCTATATGTAGATAAACTTCAATTGATTTTATTTTAAAACCAACCTCCCATTGTTTCACTTTAAAATTAGTTGCATCAATACAGAATCCAACCATTTGTTAAATTTAAATCCCGATTCTTTAATAATACCAACAGTTTCAAAGCCAAATTTTTTATGAAAATCAACACTCCCTTGATTTTCAGCATCAATCACGGCAACCATGGTATGAATTTTATTTGATTTTGCAATATCAATCAAATCATTTAAAAGTAATGTACCTATTCCTAAACCATGGTAATGATTGTTTATATAGACAGAATGTTCCACCGTAAATTGATATGCTTTTTTAAATCGGAACGCTCCATAAGTTCCAAATCCGACAACTTTGCAATCAAATTGTGCCACTAAAAAAGGAAAATTATTATAGAGCTTGTCTTGCAAAATTACTTTCTGTTGTTCACTAGTTCTGGCATCATAATCGTACACAGCAGTCGTATTTAAAATATGGTAGTTTACAATTTCGAGAATCTCTGGCAAATCGCTGAACGCAAATGGACGAATGATAATTTTCATTTAAAAAAAGTAAAAATCAAAAGTAATAAAATCGAATCATAATTATTGATTTACGCGAAGTAATTTGTAAATTTGTAGGTGGTTTTTAACTTTAAAAATCATAATTCACATTTTAACTTTTTTTGATGCTATATCCAAAAATTGCTTTAGCTCAGTCAATAATTGAAATTTTACGTCATAAAAAAATTCGGACTATTGTAATTTCGCCCGGATCACGCAATGCACCGTTAACAATTGGATTTGTAAATAATTCGTATTTTAATTGTTACAGCATTGCTGACGAACGTTGTGCTGGTTTTTTTGCTTTAGGTATTGCCCAACAATTACAAGAACCTGTTGTTTTGGTATGTACATCAGGATCCGCATTATTAAATTATTATCCAGCATTTTCAGAAGCGTTTTATAGTCAAATTCCGTTAATTGTACTTTCGGCAGACCGCCCTTTAGATAAAATTGATATTGGCGACGGGCAAACCATCAGACAACAAAATGTGTTTTCAAATCATTCACTATTTAACGCCAATTTGAACGAAAATGCAAGTGACCAAAATGATTACTTGATAAACCAAGCCATTGATAATGCAATTACTTTAAAAGGGCCAACACACATAAACGCACCTTTTGAAGAGCCTTTATATCAAACAACAGAAGTGCTTCAAGTTACGCCAAAAATTGTGAATGCCTCTATAAATGATTCGGAAATTAATTATCAAAAAATGAGTGCGTTTACATCTATATGGAACACGTCAAAACGAAAATTATTTTTAGTAGGTGTTAACCAAATGAATGTTTTAAGCACCCTAAATAGTGACAAAATTGGCACCGATGCTTCTATTGTAGTATTAACCGAAACTACTTCAAACCTACATCATAGTAATTTTATAAATACAATTGATACTTTAATAACTCCATTTACGAAGCAAGATTTTGATGATTTTCAACCCGATCTATTAATTACTTTTGGAGGAATGCTTGTATCAAAAAGAATAAAAGCGTTTTTACGAAACCACAAA
Source organism: Flavobacterium sp. (assembly GCA_043772535.1). Lineage (GTDB taxonomy): Bacteria > Bacteroidota > Bacteroidia > Flavobacteriales > Flavobacteriaceae > Flavobacterium. Next base: position 3,603 of record JAYVGC010000144.1, read on the forward strand.
CCTAAACATCATTGGCATATTGATTCGTTGCGGGCGTACGATACATTTGGTTGTTTGACCCACCATTTTAAAGCTAATCCAGATGAATTTTTAACTAATTTTTTACCCTTAACTACAAATATACAAAGTGATTACTTTTTAAAAACTGCACTAATTAACCAAGAAAGAATTAAAAAAAGTGAAATCTATTTATCGAAAATTCGATTTTCTGACCTAAAAGTATTTAATATAATTTTACCCAAATTAAATAAAAATTCACAATTGCAAATAAGCAACAGTTCAGCCATTCGATATGCCCAACTCATTACGATCGACCCGTCGATAGAAGTATTTAGCAATCGGGGTACGAGCGGAATTGATGGAAGCACATCAACGGCAATTGGAGCGGCTGTTGCAAATTGTAAGCAAACAACTTTTATTTCGGGAGATATTGGGTTTTTATACGACAGCAATGCGTTGTGGAATACTTATATTCCAAATAATTTCAAAATTATTTTAATTAATAATGGTGGTGGCGGTATTTTTAGAATTTTACCAGGTCACGATGAAACGCCCGTATTTAACACCTTTTTTGAAACATCGCATTGTTTAACTGCTGCGCATTTAGCAAAAATGTATCGTTTTAAATATTTAACCGCATCAAACGAAATTGAATTAGAAAGTACATTGAACGACCTATTTTTAGATAATAAGCAACCTATCCTACTCGAAATTTTTACACCAACACTTTGTAACGATTCTGTTTTATTGAATTACTTTAAATTTTTAGTATAAATGGTCGCAGTATTAAAAAAATGCTTATTTTTGGTTTATAAAGCATTACATATTAATAATTTAAAAATACAATACTATGAGTCAAAGAGATGATTTAATTGCAAAGTATGCTGCTGATTTAAAAGAAAAATGTGGCGTAGATGCCAACATGGATTTATTAACAAAAGTAACCATTGGTTGCGGTCCTTCTATTTACAATGCAGATGCCGCAACAATTGCCGGTTCGGATCAGTCGGAATTAGACACCGTAAAAAACAACTATTTAATAAAAAAACTAGGACTGTCAGATGGTCCAGAATTAGATGCAGCAATTGACGCCGTTATTGAAAAATATGGTCGTTCAAATAGAACTAAATATCGAGCCGTTGTGTACTACTTGCTTTGCGTTCATTTTGGTAAAGCAGCTGTTTATGACAAATAAATAGTAAAAAATTTAACATTAAAAGCGTCACGATATTATTGACGCTTTTTTTGTACATCTAATTTAAAAACAGCACTAATAAAGTATGTTTATACTATTAATAAAAGCATTAATTAGTACAACTATTTCAAAATCAAGGTTACGATTTATTAAAAAATCTTTTCAAAATTGTATCTTTGTAACAAAAAATAATAACTATGCTAAATATTGGACAACACAACACATTAACTATTTTACGAGATACCAAAGTAGGTTTGTTTTTAGGCAATGGTAACGAAGTTGATGACGTTTTACTGCCCAATAAATATGTGCCAAAAGTATTTGAAATAGGCGAAGAAATATCGGTATTCGTGTATCTTGACCATGAAGAGCGACCCGTAGCAACTACACTAGTACCTTATATATTTTTAAACGAATTTGCCCTTTTGCGTGTAAATTATACTAACCAAATAGGTGCATTTATGGACTGGGGAATGGAAAAAGACATTCTAGTTCCGTTTAAAGAACAAGCACGACCAATGGAAAAAGGCAAGCGGTATTTGGTTTATTTATATCTGGACGAAAAAACGAATCGGCTAGTAGCTTCAAGTAAAACCAATCAATTTTTGAACAATGAACATATTACTGTAGAAAACGGAGACGAGGTTGATTTAATAATATCGCATATTACAGATATTGGAATTAATGTAATTATAAATCAAAAACACAAAGGACTTGTATATAATGACGAAGTTTATGATGATCGTATAAGAACAGGCGATACACTTATTGGGTACATAAAAAACATTCGCGAAGACGGAAAAATAGATGTTTCACTACAAAAATTAGGCTACCAGAGCATCGAGCCAAATGCCGAAACTATTATGGATGAACTGCGAGCAAGCAAAGGGTTTTTAAGATTAAACGACAATTCATCGCCCGAAGACATAAAAGCGGTTTTAAAAATGAGCAAAAAAACCTTTAAAAAAGCAATCGGATTATTATACAAAGAAAAATGTATTGAAATTAAAGAAGATGGAATTTATTTACTTAAATAATTTTTAAAATTTATAACTATTTGACATGTAGGGTAATAAAAACACATAATAATACATATTTGGTACAACTTGGTATTTAAAAAAATAGTAAATCAGTAAATAATACGTTATCATGGCACAGAACATAGATTGGCAAAATGCTAAAATTTTTGAAGATATTACTTATAAAAAGTGCAACGGTGTGGCGCGCATTGCATTTAACAGACCCGATGTGCGCAATGCGTTTCGACCAAAAACTACTGCCGAGTTATACGCAGCATTCTATGATGCTCAGGAAGACACTTCAATTGGTGTAGTTTTACTTTCTGCGGAAGGGCCTTCCAATAAAGACGGTATTTTTTCTTTTTGTTCAGGAGGTGATCAAAATGCGCGCGGACATCAAGGTTACGTTGGTGACGATGGTCAACACCGCTTAAATATTTTGGAGGTACAACGGCTAATTCGGTTTATGCCAAAAGTTGTTATTGCAGTGGTTCCGGGCTGGGCAGTGGGCGGAGGTCATAGTTTACATGTAGTTTGTGATTTGACATTGGCCAGCAAAGAACATGCAATTTTTAAACAAACTGATGCCGATGTTACAAGTTTTGACGGCGGATATGGATCTGCCTATTTAGCAAAAATGGTGGGTCAAAAAAAGGCTCGTGAAATTTTTTTTCTAGGGCGAAATTATTCCGCACAAGAGGCAATGGACATGGGAATGGTAAATGCTGTAATTCCGCATCACGAATTAGAAGAAACAGCATATAATTGGGCACAAGAAATTTTAGCAAAATCGCCTATGGCAATAAAAATGCTGAAATTTGCAATGAATTTAACCGACGATGGCATGGTTGGACAGCAGGTATTTGCTGGTGAAGCAACACGACTTGCATACATGACCGAAGAGGCTAAAGAAGGACGTAACGCGTTTTTAGAAAAAAGAAAACCTAACTTTGAAAAAAAATGGCTGCCCTAAAATTGATATTCCAGTTTTGCTGGCAGTTTGTGATATGCAAACCAACTTAACCTTTTTATATTAAAAATAATTTTAAATGAAACACTGGATACAAGCCGCACGATTACGAACGTTACCATTATCTGTATCTGGCATTTTGGTAGGTAGTTTTTATGCTTTATCAACACCAACAGATAATGTAATGACGCCAACACAGGTTTTTAGTTGGAGAATTTTTGGGCTACTTTTATTAACAACACTTGGATTACAAGTGCTTTCAAATTTTGCAAATGATTACGGCGATGGTATAAAAGGTACCGACAATGAAGATAGGGTTGGTCCCAAAAGAGCAATTCAAAGCGGTACAATATCGTTAAAAGCAATGAAAAATGCAATCATTATAACTGCCTTTTTAACTTTGCTTTCAGCTTTAACTTTAATTTATTACTCTTTTAAGTACAATTATTTTATTTACTCTTTAATATTTATTTTGCTGGGAATTGTAGCTATTTCAGCAGCTATTCGCTACACAGTTGGCAACTCGGCATACGGTTATAAAGGATTGGGCGATGTATTTGTTTTTATCTTTTTTGGACTAGTTAGCACTATGGGCTCACATTTTATGTTTGCAAAAGAAATCGATTTCATACTTTTACTTCCTGCAACAGCTATTGGTTTTTTAAGTGTGGGTGTCTTAAACTTAAATAATATGCGCGATGAAGCGTCAGATAAAAAAGCAAACAAAAATACAATTGTAGTAAAAATAGGTGGCGAAAAAGCTAAAGTTTATCATTATTTTTTAGTACTGTCGTCGATGGTTTTAGTTTTAATTTTTGCTTATCTAAAAAAATTTAATTTTGATCAATACTTATTTGTTGTTGCCTATTTTCCATTAACAAGTCATTTAATTACTGTTTATAAAAACAAAGTACCTCGTGCACTAGATCCCGAATTAAAAAAACTAGCTTTAACTACTTTTTTATTAGCAATATTACTATCATTCGCATTAATATTTTTTATTTCTGATTTGTTTATTTACGTTTTGGAATAAAATTATTCTATAAAAATTCTAATAGCTCGCACCAGTCACCATGCCAAAAATACTGTACTTTATATTTTTATATACCTCAATATGTTTTTCGCAAGATGCATTTGAAACTTCAAAGCAATTTCAAGATCAATTGAATGCTGACTGCGCAAACAAAGAAAAAAGTCCGCTTGAAGATATTGATTTTGAAACATTTCGATCGCTAGATTTTTTTCCAATTAACGAAAATTTTATTGTGCAAGCTGCATTTGTTGTATCAGCAAACACATTGCCATTTGCAATGAAAACATCAACGAGCAGACTTGCGCACTACAAAAAATATGGTCAATTAATTTTTAAAATAAATAACATTGCATATAAATTAAATGTATATCAAAATAGTGATCTTATAAAAAAATTAGGTTTTGAAAATTATCTTTTTTTACCTTTTAGTGATGTAACTAATGGCAAAGAAAGTTATATTGGAGGGCGTTATATCGATTTAAAAATTCCAACAACAAGTACTATTTTGCTAGATTTTAACAAAGCATACAACCCTTACTGTGCTTATAATCATCATTATTCTTGTCCACTAGTACCACTCGAAAATAATCTTGAAATAGCTGTATTAGCTGGCGTTAAAAAATTTCATGACTAAGATAAAACTATATATTGATTGCTTATTATATGAATAAAATCTGTTTCTTTTGCTTTCTTTTCATTGTTTCGGGTGCTATTTTTTCGCAATCTGCCGAAGGATATTGGGATACTATGCGCATAACGGCAACAAATATTACTTTAGTTCCACGAGAGCGCATTTTTATAAAAACCGATAACTTTCCAACCGGAACTACTGAAGTTGTATACCGAATTACGGTATTAAATGACAATCAAAAATTATCAAACAGCTTGTTTTCAGTATTAAAATCGATACCCGATCCGTCAGGTATTAGTCAAGGATCTGCGGGGGCAGTACTTTTATTATCCACCATTTCGGGAGATGAAAAATGCAAATATGGTATTTATACTTCAGAAAATACTGTAAAGCAATATGTTGAAACAGGCAAAACCGATGCCGCTTGCTATTTTCAAAATAATGCAATTACTAAAGAAGCCAAATTAATTTCAAAAAACTCAAAGTGCATCATCGATACCAGCAGCAATTTATATTTTGCTTTTACAAACGATAATTGGGTAATGCAACAAAAAATAGTGCTCGAAGTAGTGCCTTGGATAAATAAAAAGGCTAGCAGAGGTTGGAATCTAAAAACGAAACAAGAAGTACTAGCTATTCTTAAAAGGCAAACTGTTTATAAAAATAGTAGTAAAAAAGAAATTTTTTCTGGATTATTTTTAGAAAATCTGACTCAAAAACAATCCTATGCTGATTTTAAACTTTTACTTGATGTTGAAAAAAATATTCTTATCCAAAATACAGTAAATTTGGTATTAGTACAATCGGGCGAAATTAAATTGATTACAAACCAATTACGAAAGCAAGCTGCAACCTATTTTACAAATAGTAACTATGAAGACGCAATAACCATAATTAAAGAGCAAATTATCGATAGCGGTTTAGCAACAACCAACGATTACATTGATTTAGGAAGATTTTATTTATTTTCTAGGCAATTTGAAAAAGCATTTCAATCATTAAAAAAGGCAGAAGACCTAGATAGTGCGCAATTAAAAACACAATTAAATTTAGCACACGTTTATTTATTTACAGATAAGGTAGGTGATGCAAAACTACTTCATAAAAAATATAAGCTACAAAATATAACTGCAACAAAAAGCTGGATTGCACAAACAAATGAAGATTTGAAAATATTTGAAGAAAAAGGTTTTTCAACTGAAAATTTTAAAAAAATAAAAGCAATAATAACAAATTAAAGCCTTTTTAGGTAAAAAAATAGTTCAAAAAAAGATGATCGCACACTATTTTAAATACATTTTAAATTTCAAAAACCCATCAGGCACTTCCCGAGGAATTTTGACTGAAAAGGAAACGTGGTTTATTGTGATAAACCATAAAGGTACAAAAGGTATTGGCGAATGCGGTTTACTTCGAGGATTAAGTTGTGATGACTTGCCTAATTATGAAGAAAAATTAAATTGGGCTTGCAACAATATCAATTTAGGATTAGAGGTGCTATGGAATGAACTTTTGGAATATCCTTCAATTCAATTTGGACTAGAAATTGCATTTCAATCGCTAAAAAGTGAAAATCCATTTTTACTTTTCCCATCTAATTTTACAAACCATAACAGCAAAATGCTAATTAACGGCTTAGTTTGGATGGGAACTGAACATTTTATGAAAACCCAAATTGAGCAAAAATTACAAGAAGGGTTTACTTGTATAAAACTCAAAATAGGAGCGTTAGATTTTGATGTTGAACTAAATTTAATACGTTTTATACGATCTCATTTTTCTGCCAAAGAAATCGAAATTCGGGTAGATGCTAATGGTGCGTTTTTAAAATCTAATGCATTGGAGAAAATAAAAAAACTAGCCATTTTGAATATTCACAGTATTGAGCAACCTATTGCAAAAAATCAAATAATTGAAATGGAAGCATTATGTAAAGCAACTCCATTGCCAATCGCATTAGATGAAGAGTTAATTGGAATTTTTAGACTAGAAGATAAAGAAGCTTTACTCGTAAAAATAAAACCTCAATTTATAATTTTAAAGCCTAGTTTTATAGGCGGTTTTAAAGGCACTTTACAGTGGATAACTCTAGCAAAAAAACACAACATCAATTGGTGGATTACTTCGGCACTAGAAAGCAACATCGGATTAAACGCTATTGCCCAATGGACGTACTTAACCAAAAATCCTTTACCTCAAGGCCTTGGTACGGGCGGCTTATATACCAATAATTTCGAATGTCCGCTTGAAGTTTACGGCGGTTTTATACATTATAATTCTAATGTAAATTGGAAATGTGATTTAATTTAGCGCCCTTATTTACGCTATTATATTTCTTTTCGTTGGGCTTTTCTAATTTTTTTGAATAATTCAGACGAATAGACAAAATCAACAATAGCCTCATTATCAGTTTTAAAAATTTCTTTTTTACTGCCTTCCCAAGCCAAAACACCTTCTTTTAAAAATATAATTTTCTCACCAATTTCCATCACCGAGTTCATATCGTGCGTGTTTACAACAGTAGTAATATTGTACTCCTGCGTTATTTCTTGTATTAAGTTATCAATCAAAATAGCCGTTTTTGGATCTAATCCCGAGTTAGGTTCATCACAAAATAAATATTTAGGATTGTTCACAATCGCTCTGGCAATGGCTACTCGTTTTTGCATACCACCCGATATTTCAGAGGGTTTTTTATTATTTGCATTTATTAAATTTACCCGATTAATAACCACATTGGCACGCTCCTTAATTTCTTCTTCAGTTTTATTGGTAAACATTCTAAGCGGAAATCCAATATTTTGTTCAACCGTCATGCTGTCAAACAAAGCACTCCCTTGAAAAACCATTCCTATTTCTGTTCTTATTTCGCGTTTTTCACTGTCTCGCAAGTCATCATAAATACGTCCATCAAAAGCAATAGTACCTTTATCTGGCGTAAAAATTCCTAGTAAACTTTTTAGCAACACCGTTTTTCCAGAACCGCTTTGCCCTATTATCAAATTCGTTTTGCCCGTTTCAAAAACCGATGAAACACCTTTTAAAATCTTAAAATCTCCAAACGATTTTTCTATATTTTTAATTTCAATCATTAAGTAAGTAGTAATTGGGTTAAAATATAATTAAGTAAAATAATAACAACGCTAGTCCATACAAATGCAACCGTACTTGCTTTTCCAACTTCAAGTGCGCCCCCTTTCATATAAAATCCATGAAATGAAGGAATTGTAGCCAATAAAAATCCAAAAATAATAGTTTTAATAAATGAGTAAAGTACGTGATACGGAATAAATTCGCGCTGTAGACCCTCTATAAAATCGGTACTGGTACAAAAACCGCCATATACACTAGCCAGCCAGCCACCAAAAATTCCTAAAAACATACTAATTCCAATTAAAAATGGATATAAAAACGAGGCAATTAATTTGGGGAAAACCAAATAATTTAGCGAATTAACACCCATAACCTCTAAAGCATCTATTTGCTCAGTAACCCGCATTGTACCTATACTTGAGGTTATAAACGAACCCATTTTTCCGGCCATTACAATAGATATAAAAGTAGGTGCAAATTCCAAAATAACTGATTGTCGCGTTGCAAAACCAACCAAATATTTCGGTATTAATGCATTTGTTAAATTTAGTGCCGTTTGAATTGCTACAACACCACCCACAAAAAACGAAATAAAAGCTACAATTCCCAACGAACCAATAATTAAATCATCAATTTCCTTAAAAATCAAGCCTCGCATGACCGACCATTTTGTAGGTTTTTTAAAAATTTCTTTCAGCATCAAAAAATATTTTCCAATCTGAGACAAGTATCTAAATAACATCATAAAACTAAATTGAGTGTAAAAATAAGTATAAGTAACGAGTAAATCAACATCAATAGTTTTTATTTGGGCATGCCACCATTTAAAAAGCCATTCTAAAAAAAGAATGACTTTTTAAATGGTGTCGGGCTATCCGTTGCAACTCCTCGTTCCGTTTCCACTATCGTTTCAACGTAACTGTGGGGTTTTCACTGCTATCCCTCACGCGAACCCCGGCAAAACATAGTGTAATCGTTTTATTAAGATGTCCTGTCTTAATAATTAATTTAATTCTGGCAAAATTTAATTGATATAATTTATTTAACTCCAAAAATTTATAGTCCCAATTTGCTTTTCATTTTGTTAAACCGATAGCTCCGAATAAATTTTGCTTGATCGGCAGTTACTAAAAATGTTTTATTTGCTTGTTTGGCTTTATAAAAACCACCAATATAATCTATAAACAACAATGGTTTTTGTTTTAAAAAAGCAAGTTTTGCCGCTGCAATTGCCGTAATCCAAAATCCATATCCTAAACTATAAAAAGCTTCACCTTGTTTATAACGTGCTGTTTTATTATAATTTGCCCCAGTTGGTTTAAGGTGTTTTACTTGTAGCGATGTGTCGGTTGTTACCTTCCAACCATAAAATTTACATAGCAATTCGTCAACTGTATCCCAACCCATTGCAGGTTTTAGCCCACCAATTTGTTCAAAACATTCCTTTCTATATGCTTTAAAAGCACCCCTAATATGGTCTCTGTCAGTTAGGCTTTCTAAAACCCATTGTCCATTTTTTTCGATATATGCAAATCCGCCAGCCATACCAATTTTATCATCCGATTTAAAATGGTTTATAATAATTTCGAAATAATTAGCGGGTAAAATCAAGTCGCCATCCAATTTAATAATTAAATCAAAATTTGCATCTAAGGTCTCAAATCCTTTTTGAAACGCTTGAATAACCTTACTACCAGGTAAATGAATAGCGTCTGATTTTTTTTCGATTAGTGAAATAAAGGAATACCTTTGGCAAAAATTAGATACAATTTCAGCAGTCGCATCAGTTGAATTATCATTCACAACCACTACCCTTGTTGGCAAAACAGACTGTGCAATTATCGAATTAAGGGTGAATTCAATAAATTTTTCTTCATTATGAGCAGGGATTACAATGTAATAATTCATTTAATTTAAAAAAGATTTGATTAGGTTACAAATATCATTATTTTTACATCGATAATGAAACTAAATTGTCTTGAAAACTAAAATATCGGTTGTAGTTGTAACATTTAATGGAAGCAAATGGTTAGATAAAATGCTACAAAGTGTTTTTAACTCTAGCGTTGAAATAGAACTTTTAATTGTAGACAACGCCTCAACAGACAATTCTGTAGCTATTATTGAAAAATATGACAAAGTACACCTTATCAAAAGTAACGTTAATTTGGGCTTCGGAAAAGCCAATAATATTGGAATAAAAGCAGCATTACAAAAAAATGCCGACTTTGTTTTTTTATTAAACCAAGACACTTGGATTTTTGAAAAAACAATCGAAATAGTAGTAAATACAGCACAAAAACACACTGATTTAGGGATTGTAAGTCCGTTGCACTTATCGGCAAATGAAAAAGATTTAGATCAAAACTTCAAAATATATTATCAATATAAGTCAATTACCGACGACCCCAATGTTGCTGAAGTGCCTTTTGTAAACGCGGCTGCATGGTTAATTAGCAAGGAATGCTTTGCAAAAATAGGGCTGTTTGAACCTTTTTTTAATCATTATGGTGAAGATCGAAATTTTTGCAATCGATTACAATTTCATGGATTTAAAGTTGGAATAGTAAAAGCAACTGCAATTGTTCACGATAGAATAAGCACTAGAAGTTTTAAAAAAGATATTTTGCAATCAGAATATAAAATATTAAATGCTTTTTTGAATATTAATACACATTTTTTTCAGAGCTGCGTGATCGCTTTCAAAAATGTTTTTGGTTTACCAAAGTTCTTTTTTTATAACTACTCTATTTTTAAAATCGTTATCTTTTTTTTTAAATTATTGTTTTATTTTTTTAAAAATTTAGCAACTTATCAAACCATAATTAGCATTCGATCACAATCTAAAAAAGGAATAAATGGACTTTAAATGAAAAAAAACAACTCGCTAAAGGAAGCTTTTTCTTTTTCAATGATAAATTATATTGGCATTGTAATAGGTGTTTTTTCAACACTATTTATATATCCTCAAAACAAAGAACTAATCGGTATATACAGATATATTGAAGGTTTGGCGCATATTTTATATCCTATTTTTGTGCTTGGCACATCGCAAGCATTGGTAAATTATTATCCAAAATTAAATTTTTATTTTCAACGACGCCTTTTTATTTACAGTATGGTTTCGATTGCCGTACTTTCTGGCATTGCATTTTTTATATTTATAATTATATATTTTATTCCTAATTTTAAACCATCAATTTATATTTATTATGCTTTTCCTATTGCTGTTTTTTTAGCTTATATCGAATTGCTTAAAAAAAAAGCTGCTATTTTACAAAAAATAACAATTCCTACTTTTTATGACAACATCATTCCAAAAATTGCATTACCAATTTTATTTTTACTTGTTTTTAAAGAATTTATTTCCATAAAAAATTCGTTGTTTTTATATGTACTTTCTTACGCGCTAATATTTATACTGATTGCCTATTATTTAAAAAATTATTTAGTTTCCATATCAAATTTTAATCAAAAAGAACTTTTTAAAACAATTGACAAAAGAAAATATTATAAATTTTGCTTGTATGCTTTTACGGGTAGTTTAGGTTCAGTTTTTGCGTTTCGAATCGACTCGATAATGATTCCTTCGTTTTTATCTATGGCTGACAACGGAACTTTTAGTATTGGGGTTACCTTGGCTTCGGCATTGGCAATTCCGGCGACAGCCGTTTTTACACTTTATGCCCCCATTATTTCAAAGTATATTAAAAAAGAAAAATATCAAGAATTAAATTTAAAATACAAAGAAACAGCCTCTTTACTATACTTTATCGGTGCGGTTTTGTTTAGTTGTATTTGTATCGGCATTCATGATTTATTTTCACTATTGCCAACTGCGTCTAATTTAATGGCGTCTGTACCTATTATATTAATATTAGGGTTGAATGTTTTAATAAATATGGGTACAGGTTTTAGCAGTGAAATAATAACTTATTCTAATTACTATAGATTTAATTTAATTGCAATTTTAATTTTAATTACATTAAATATATCTTTGAACATATTGTTTTTATACGTTTGTAATTTTGGATTAGAATCGGTTGCAATAGCATCACTTATTTCGATGGTAACTTTTAATATTGCAAAAATGATTTTTATTTATAAAAAATTCAACCTTTTTCCATTTGATTTAAAGTATTTAAAGCTCGTTATTGTAACCACATTAATAGGCATTGCAGTGTACTATTTGCCAAATTGTAACGAGATTTTATTTTCACTTTTATATAAAATAACTTTATGTATTCTGTTAAATTGTATACTGGTTTATAAACTAATTTTGGTAACCCAATACAATTTATGGATAGAAGGTCTATTGAACAAAAATGCTATTTCAGAATAAATTGACAGCGTATTTTCAAAATATTTTTTAATACCTGTACACAATAGCATTCACATTCATACCTGCTCCAACAGATGCAAATATTATGATATCGCCTTTGTTTATTTCTTGGTTTTCTAACTTGTTTTTTACAATTAAATCAAAAAGTGTGGGTACGGTCGCAACGCTTGAATTTCCAAGTTTATTTATACACATTGGCATAATGCCCTTTGGTGGCGTTTGATTGTATAATTTATAAAAACGATTTATTATTGCTTCATCCATTTTTTCATTGGCTTGATGAATCAATATTTTTTTCACTTCTGTAATATTGACACCACTTTCGTCTAAGCATTCTTTCATTGCTTTTGGAACTTGACTTAATGCAAATTCGTAAATTTTGCGACCATGCATTTTAATATATCTTACATCTGCATCGTGGTTTTGATTAAATGATTTTCCAAAAAAAAGAAAGTAGCCTTCATCATAACTAAATGTTGCTGATGCATGCGATAAAATTCCGCTATTATCGTTTGCTGTTTCGATAACGGTTGCGCCTGCCCCATCAGCATAAATCATCGAATCTCTATCATGTTCGTCTACAACCCTAGATAAAGTTTCGGCACCAATAACTAGACACCGTTTAGCCATTCCCGCTTTTATATAGGCTTGCGCTTGAATAACTCCTTCTATCCAACCTGGACAACCAAATAATATATCGTACGCTACGCACTTCGGATTTTTAATACGTAAGCTGTGCTTTACTCGAGTTGCCAAACTTGGCAGAATATCAGATTGGATAGCACCTTTTCGCACGTCGCCAAAATTATGTGCTAAAATGATGTAATCAATAGTTTCTTTATCTATATTAGCATTTTTAATGGCTCTTGCTGCTGCGATAAAACCAAGGTCAGACGCAACAGCGTCATCATCGGCATAACGACGTTCTTCTATTCCTGTAATATCTTTAAATTTACTGGCAATTACTTCGTTTGTATAGCCAAAAGGAGAGCCGTCTTCGTTTAGAAAATTGTGTTGAAAAAAATCAAAATTAGTTATAGTTTGATTGGGGATAAAACTCCCTGAACCTGTAATTTTTATTCCCATTACTGTAGTTTTTATTGCGAATTTATCAATAAAAATATTTAAATACTGTAAATTCTCTAAAAAATTTATAAAAATTATGAATACCGTAGTCAAACACAATAAAAGTTACTAAAAATGTAAAATTCGGTTGAATTTCAAGAATTTGCATTATTTATTTTACATTATAAACACAAAAAAAGCAACTCTGTTGAGAATTGCTTTTACTATTATTGTGAATAAATTTATTTTTTTACAACTATAAATTCACTTCTTCGGTTGAGTTG
>JAYVGC010000145.1:0-6365 GCA_043772535.1 Flavobacterium sp.
CAGAATTAAAGGTTTATGAGCCATATTCTTATTTTTTGATAACAAAAGTAACAATTATATCTAAAATCCAATCTAAATATTCTATTTTTGAAAATCTAAAAGCTTCGTTATGCTATTTAACAAAAATTTATACGAGTTAAAGTTACTGTGGCATTATTTTTTATGTACTTTAGATGAAAAAAATTAATGAATACTATATTACAGTTTATGAAAAAGCATTTTAAAATTATCCTATTAGTTATATTAGTTTCAGTAGGATTATGGAGTTTTGTACCTCAAAAACCAAAATCCGATCCTGAACGAGATAAAATTCTTTTAGAATTATTAGCTTTTGTTTTAGAAAAAGGGCATTATCATCCGGCAACCATTAATGATGAGTTTTCAAAAAAAGTATATAAAGATTATCTAGTTGCACTAGACCCTTCAAAACGATTTTTTTTGCAAGCTGATATTGACGAGTTTGCTAAATATGAAACTAAAATTGACAATCAAATTTTAGGAAAAGAGTTAACTTTTTTTGATTTAACTTATAATCGTTTAGTACAACGCACCGAGGAAAGTAAAACATATTATAAAGATTTTTTGAATGCACCAATAAATTATAGCGTAGAAGAAACTTTTAATGCCGATTATGAAAAAATGCCTTATTCAACAACTGTTTCAGAATTAAAAGAACGTTGGCGGAAACAAATTAAATTGTCAACATTAGCGTCGCTAGTTGATAAACAAAAAATTCAGGAAGACTTTATAAAAAGCGGAAATAAACCTGATGTAAAACTAAAAGAGGGTATTTTGAAAAGTAAAGACCCTATTACCATAAAAACGTATGACGTATTAGAAAAAGAAACGCGCGAAAGCTCTTTAAAGTCTTTAAATGAATATTATGGTTTTATTAAAGATTTAGATCGTGAAGATTGGTTCGCCATTTATGTCAATGCAATTGCATCGCGATTCGATCCGCATACAGCTTATTTTGCACCAGAAGAAAAAGAACGTTTTGATGTAAGTATATCAGGAAAACTCGAAGGGATAGGTGCTAGACTTCAAAAAAAAGGGGATTTTACCGAAATTACAGAACTAATTTCTGGTGGTCCAGCATGGTTAGGAAAACAATTAGAATCGGGCGATTTGGTATTAAAAGTAGCACAAGGATCAAAAGAACCTGTTGATGTTGTTGGCATGCGAATTGATGATGTCGTAAAAAAAATTAAAGGACCAAAAGGAACTGAAGTACGCTTAACAATTAAAAAAAATGATGGTTCAATAAAAGTAATTTCTATTATTAGAGATGAAATTGAAATTGAAGAAACGTACGCCAAATCTACTATTGTTGAAAAAAACGGTCTAAAATACGGGGTTATTTATTTGCCAAAGTTTTACATCGATTTTGAAGATAAAGACGGTCGAGATGCAGGAAAAGACATTGCTAGTGAAGTAGAGAGGTTAAAAAAGGCAAATGTTAAAGGAATTGTATTTGACGTTCGCGATAACGGCGGCGGTTCGTTAAAAACTGTTGTCGATATTGGCGGTTTGTTTATAGACCAAGGGCCAATAGTGCAGGTTAAATCGGCCTCAGGCAGTAAAGAAGTACTGTACGATCGAGATCCAAAAATTCAATGGGATGGTCCATTAGTAATTATGGCTAACAGTTTTTCAGCATCTGCATCAGAAATTTTAGCTGCTGCAATGCAAGATTACAAACGTGCCGTTATTATTGGCAGTAAGCAAACCTACGGCAAAGGAACTGTTCAAAATGTAATCGATTTAAACCAATTTGTTAGAGGAAGTTCGTACGGCGATTTAGGAGCATTGAAAACCACAATTCAAAAATTTTATCGAATAAATGGCGGATCAACTCAACTTGAAGGTGTTGCCAGCGATATTGTAATGCCAGATAAATACTCGTATTTAAAGATGGGCGAACGAGATGAAGAAGAAGCGATGCCATGGGACAAAATAGAT
Source organism: Flavobacterium sp. (assembly GCA_043772535.1). GTDB lineage: Bacteria > Bacteroidota > Bacteroidia > Flavobacteriales > Flavobacteriaceae > Flavobacterium. The sequence goes on from JAYVGC010000145.1 coordinate 1,963, forward strand.
GCAGCGGATTATAAAATTTGGAATAAACAGACTAATTTTGATGCCGCAATATTAAATAGTAGAAAACGAATTGAGGCCAATCAAGCAATGCAACTAATTGATGAAAATGCAAAATGGCTTGACCAGCGTAACAAAGAAAATCAATACAGCCTAAATATTGATAAATTTAAATCAGAGCAAAAAAAATTGGAAGATATCAATAAAAAATATAAGATACTATCTGAATATAATAATAAATTGATTTTTAAATCGTTACCAAACGAAGAGGTGCTCACTAAAACAGATGTTGCCTTGAAAGAAAAACGCGATCGTTGGCACGAAAGTTTATCCAAAGACATTTATATCGAAGAAGCTATTCATGTGTTAGATGATTTGCAATCGGATGCGCAAAAGAAAGACCTTTTTATAAAAATTGCCGATAAACAACCGAAAATTAAATCATAAAAAATATAAGTATCAATAAAAACCCCAATCTATGGCATATTGGGGTTTTTTATGGCTAAAAAAGTCACTTTTTTCTGTTAATTGTTGTTTGAATTCACTTTTTTCGTAAATTTATTAAAAAATAATATGCGTATTCTTCTTACAGGTGCCAATGGCTACGTTGGACGACGATTATTACCCGAACTTTTATCTGCTGGTCACCAAATTATATGTTGCGTGCGCGATAAGAACAGGTTGGGTTTAGATAAAGCTACGTTAGATACAATATCGGTTTGGGAAGTCGATTTTTTAGACCAACCTAATTTTGAAGATATACCACAAAACATTGATGTGGCCTATTATTTAATTCATTCTATGACAAGTTCAACTACAAACTTTGATATTATGGAATCAACCGCAGCGCAGAACTTTAATACTTTAATGCATAAAATTGGCATTAAACAAGTGGTGTATTTAAGCGGAATTATTAATGAAACTAATTTATCAAAACATTTACAATCGCGCAGTGATGTGGAAGACATTTTATACCAAGGCAGTTTTAAAACAACAGTTTTACGTGCCGGAATAATTGTAGGCTCAGGCAGTTCATCATTTGAAATCATTCGAGATTTAGTCGAAAAACTACCCATAATGATTACCCCAAAATGGGTTTTAACTCGGTGTCAACCTATTGCAATTCGCGATGTTATTCAATATTTAATAGGTGTATTATTAAACGAACCTTGCTATAATCAATCTTTTGATATTGGCGGACCAAATATAATTACCTACAAAGAAATGATGCTTTTGTACGCTAAAACTCGAGGCATAAAACTATATATATTTACACTGCCTATTTTTTCACCAAAAATTTCGTCGTATTGGTTATATTTTGTAACATCAACTTCTTATAAATTAGCCTTGAACTTAGTCGATAGTATGAAAATGGAGGTGGTTTGCAAAGACAATAGATTACAAAAAATGTTGCGTATTAAACCAATTACATACGTAGATGCAATAAAGTTAGCATTTAAAAAAATAGAGCAAAATTTAGTAATTTCGAGCTGGAAAGACAGTAGAGCGAGCGGTCGTTTTAAACATAATTTGTCACAATTTGTGCAAGTACCTACTTTTGGATGTTTAAAAGACCATCAATCACGAAAAGTTATTGATGTAAACCAAGTACTTGATAATATATGGTGTATTGGCGGCACTAACGGCTGGTATTACGGCAATTGGCTGTGGCAACTGAGAGGTTTTTTTGATAAATTAGCGGGTGGCGTAGGTACCCGTCGAGGTCGTACACATGCTACACAACTTGATACAGGCGATGCACTCGATTTTTGGCGGGTATTACTAGCCGATAAAGATGAAAAACGACTGTTATTATTTGCAGAAATGAGGGTTCCAGGCGAAGCTTGGCTCGAATTTCGGATTGACCATAACAATGTTCTACACCAAATTGCTACATTTAGACCAATTGGTTTGTTTGGTAGATTGTATTGGTATGCTATGCTGCCGTTTCATTTTTTCATTTTTGCAGGAATGATTGATAAAATTGTAGCCCATAATAAAACCGCATAGTTATTGGGTATATAATTTTATTTTTTCTTTAATACATTCCATTGAACTGTATGTAACGCAAGCCTACTATTTTTTCTTTAAAATATTACGTGTACTATTTTACAATATATGTCACACCTATTTTTCGATAAAAAGCGCACTAGTAACGCATTTAATATAAATAGATCAAGAAATTTAGTTGTTTATAGTCGTGGGTTTATAAAATTTGAAGTTTATATTAGAGGCAATATTTTACACAAATAATTCCTTTTATTTAGCTTCTTGGCAAAAAAATCTCTGCCATCATGCAACGAGCACTTCCGCCGCCGCATGCTTCAATAGTATCTAAACTTGAGGATAAAATTTCGGCGTGTTTTTGCAATTGTTCAATTTGTTTGTCGTTTAAAATTTGGTGCGCTGCTGCCGACATAATCAAATAGCGTTTGTCGTCATTGCCTCGAACTTCTAACATATTCCCTGCAAAATTGTTTACTTGATCTTCGGTTATTAAAATTATTTCTTTATTGTCTCTTTTTAGATGATCTAAAACCATTTTACGTTCTTTTTTATCATCAATACAATCGGCGCAAATAACAGCAAAAGTTTCGCCCAAGCACATCATTACATTAGTATGATAAATTAGTTTTCGTTCGCCATTTACGGTTTGAAAAGCTTCGAATAAAATTGGTTCCATATCAAAATCTTCGCAAAACTCAATAAATAACTCTTCATCAGCACGGGGCGAAAGTGCGCAGTAGGCTTTTGCATTGGCTCTGTCTAAAAGTAAACTACCGGTACCTTCTAAATAAAACCCATCTATTTCAGCATCTGTGTAATCAACAATATTTTCTATTTCAAAACCTTTTTCTTCTAGTAAATCAAGTATTTCTTCGCGACGTTCTAGTCGTCTGTTTTCAGCAAACATTGGGTATAAAGCTACATCGGCATTTTCGTGAAACGAAATCCAATTATTCGGAAAAATAGAATCGGGTGTGTCGGGTTCTAAAACATCGTCAACAACGGTTACATCAACACCTATACTTCGAAGTTTTTCAACAAAAACATCAAATTCTTGCTGTGCTTTTTCGTTCACTGTCGATGGTAAAAGTCCGTCTAAAACTTTTTGATAATAATTATTTACCGCAGTTTGCTCGTTCATTCGAAACGCTACCGGGCGAATCATTAATATAGAATTGGTGGTTTGATTCATTTTTTTTGAATAATAATTGGTGATTTCTGCACACCATACATTTTATAATATTTTTAGTTACAGCGTTTAAATTTAATATTATGTATGGCATAGTTTAAATATTTTTATAAAGATATTATAAAATGCAATTAGTTACACTTTTTTATAAATCTTATAGCGAATTGTTTTTTATCTGATGTGCTATTGTCTGGTTTAATCTCTAATTAAAGGAAGTGTAGAACAACGCAGGAGGCCTTCTTGTTTTGCTATTTCGGAATATGAAATTTCTTCAACAGTAAAATTATTTTGGCGCAACCATGTATTTAATCGGGTAAAGTTTTTTTCCGAGACAACGACGGTTTCTGATATTGAAAAAATATTCGAATTCATATTATACATTTCGTCGCGGGTAATGTGAAATAAATTTTCTTTTCCGAATAGATTTATCAAAAACATGTAATCTGCTTCTTCCCTGAATCCACTTTTATAAATAATACCTTTATATTGGCCAATTGGTTGGAAACAACAATCTAGGTGCAGTGCATTGTCGCGGGCTTCTATTTTTGATTTTACGAGGTCAAATTCTTTTACAATTTTATTTGGAAATAGGTTTTTTATGTATTCAACGCCTTGCCAGTTCGTTCGTGCTGTGATGTAATCTTTGTAATCAGAACCTTTATAGGTTCCAATAAAAATGTAGTCGTTCCAAACTTCTACATCGCCGCCTTCAATGTGCACTTCGGTAGGTGGTCGTACTACTTTTATAGGATTTATTTGGTCTATAATATATTGAATTGCATCTAGTTCGCGCTCTCTATCGGGCAGTATATTTGATTTTATAAATACGTCATCAATTACAAATCCGATGTCGCGCGTAAAAATTTGATTATAATTTTCAATCGTTTTGGGTCTAAAAACGGTTACATCATATTTTTGAAATATAGTATTAAAAGCCTCCATTTCTTGCACCATATCTTTTTCAATTGGGTACGTTCCTGCTACAATATGCTCTAATGATTTTGGGTCATAGGCTTCGTTTATAGTGGGTGTTGGGCCGTTGCTTAAGGCTGTTCCTAGTACTACTGCCCGCAAGCGTGCCGATTCATTTTTTATATTAAGGGGTAGCATTGCCATTTATTTTAAGTGTATATTTTAAAGGTTCATTAAGTATTTATAACTTAATGAACCTTTTTATAATGTTGTAGGTTTAATTAATGTTTTTTTACAT
>JAYVGC010000146.1:0-2638 GCA_043772535.1 Flavobacterium sp.
TAAAAAAGTTTGATGAAACGAATTTCATCAAACTTTCTCTAACATCAATGATAATAATGCGGGACAGACTTTTTACCAACTATTTTTCAGTATTATGCCATTTTCGATTAAAGTTGGGAGATTTTGCGGAGCGAGATTGTTTTAATCCCAACTATTCCAAATTGTATCAATTTTAATTAATTCTATATTTTTATTTTTTATTCTATATTTATAAATTGGAGGAAATCTTTCAGGGAAACTACTATTTTCATCTAAATAAAATTCTTTTTGTATTTGTTTTAATTTAAATTTATCGTAAAATTTGATTCCTAATTTATCTTCATCTATGATCAATGTTGGATATATTATTTCACTTTTGTATACACCAATACTTTTTATATTTCTTAAAATTCCAGATGATGATCTTTGTAATATTATTATTGTATCTTTTTTTTCTTTTAAAAATTGAATACCATAAATATATTTCGATTCTAAATTCTTAACATTTGCGGGATACTTTTTTTGATACTGAATAATTATTTGGTTTAAAGGATCATTAAAACTTTTTTGTTCAGATTTATTAATACAATTAACAAAAAAAACAGTAATTAAAATATAAAATAACTTTTTCATTAATAGTCTTTTAAATCAAGAGAATTATTGATGTTTTTAATAAAACCAACCCCCTCTTTGTTAAATCTCCATAATCTTTTTGAATTAGGAAAATATACATATTCTGGTTGTACCCATTTTCCATTATAAGCGTGCCCATAATCACTATTTCCAAGCGAATATCCAACTCCCATACTATACTTTTCTACTCCAATATCCGTTCGAATACCTGGATGCGAATGATATTGCATTACAACATTTGATATTGAAATTCCTTGATTTCCCCATCCTGGTGCCTCTCCACTATCATTATATGTTGCTAATGTCATTAAATTTTTGCCTTTATCTTTAAAAATATTTAAAGAAAATTCTATAGGAGTATTATCTGCTGCAAACTTAAACAGTTTAAAATAATCATTTTCAAATTTGTTAAATTCTCCAGTTGATGAATGATATTTTTTACCATTATTACCCTCGCCTGTTTTTGCAGGATTAGTCATTTGTTCGGCAATACCTTTCTGTATTTTAATATTTTTACTTTTATCATCATTATAAATTCTATCGAAATTATCATTAGTCTTTTTAATTAATTCAACTTTCCCATTTTTTGAAAGTTTATAATCATCTTTAACACTTTCTTCGCTCATCCCTGTAGGATCAATTGAATTTATCGGATTATTACTTACATAAACGTACGGACTAACGGTTGGCGTTTGTTCCGCTAGTGGGTCGTTATTCATCCATCTTCCAATAGCCGGGTCGTAGTTTCGGGCTTGGTAGTCATACCAGTTCAGCCCCAACTCGTCTTGTAATTCCCTGCCGTTGTACTTATACTTGTACAGTCCTGTGCGATATTTTGCCTCGCCCGAGCGTTCACTATTGCTCGTGTGAGCAATGCGTAAAAGCGAATTTCGTTCAAGTTTTAAGCATCCTATTTGTCAAAAGTAATTCTTTTTCAGTTGAAAAAAAAGTTTGATTTAATTTGTCTATTTTTCTTTCAATTGAAAAAAAATCATCTTTATTTTATCCGTGAACCAAAGCAAAAAAGCCGGAACATTAAATTTAAAAACCAACTCTGCTGATTAGCTTTCATTTTGCGCCCGATTTTTTTGGAAGGAAGCCAAAAAATAAAGTTCGTTTTTTAGACAAAAGCCTGTTGGCTTTCTTTTAAAAAAATGAGCAAACAAGCCCGATTTTTCTTCGGGCGCGTTAGTGTGCAGTTTCACTTTTTCTTTTAAAAGGTTTTCCTTATTCCCAGGATTTAGCAGAGCAAAAAAACACCCCAAAGGAGCAAAAAAGCCATTTTTCTTGACTCTTTTGTGACTGGGTGGCAGTGTTGCGGTCACTGACAGCCACCACAGACCGAGAGCCACTTTTTCAGTGGTGTAGGGCTGTGAGCGTGTAACGGCAACTAGTAGCGAACGCAGTGGAGCAAATAATTAAAATCCGTCTCGTTTTTTTTCGGACGAGACGAAACTTGTCGAAGTTGATGGCTGGCGGTATAGCAACCGACAAAACACAAGTGGCGGTGGATTTTTTAGGACTGTTTTTTTTTCAACTGTAAATTTTCAACCGAAAAAAAAAGAAAAAAAATAGTGCTAAAAAAGACACTGTAGCCACGACGAACGCAGGTGAGTGAGTGTGTGAAGACTGCGAACGCAGACAACAAAAAAACGAGCTGCCATTTTTCTTGGCTGCTCGTTTTTTTTGGTGGCAAGTGATCTGTGCTAAGGAGGCTTTTTCAGCCGACTGGAACGGCGCAGCGGAACAAAACGAACGACCGACGAGAGACCGCTTTTTAACCGTTGTTCGGGTCTGTTATCTGTGAATAACAATGCGCAATTTTACATTTAAATCGTTGTTTGTTGCTTTGTTTTCCCCAGAGAATAACATCGAGGCTTTTATACCGTATATATTTTTTATGTAGTTCAATTTAAAGCTAATAAAACATATTCATAATTACATATTTTCTGGATTAATTCCTTATCTAAACTATTTATTGATTCTGTTATAAATAGACTTACATCTGCTAAATTTTTACAAAATT
>JAYVGC010000147.1:0-16882 GCA_043772535.1 Flavobacterium sp.
CAAATAAATTTTTGATTGAATCTAAAAATGCCATAATGTTTTATTTAATATTAATAAAAGTTTAGTAACAATAATACGATTTTTTTTTGATTTTTTGTAAATTATTTTTAGAGCATTAAATTTGTATTTAATTATAATCTTTTTGCTATTTTTATACAATTAAGTTCTATATAAATTATGCAGGTATCTTGGTAATTATCTGATAAATGGATGTTTTATGCTATTTTTTTCTTATTAAATATTGATAACAATTTTAAATACTAAGGTCTCTTCATCGATAGAACTAATTTTTAATGGCAATATAATTGGAGCGAGTATGTATTTCAGATTTAAAAAAATCTTAATTTTTAGTGCAACAAAGTTGCACTTTTACTGAACTATTATGGTTAAATGGTAATAAAAAAGGCTACTTGTAAAGTAGCCTTTTTTATTATTTAATTACTCAATCACTATTTTTTTGACCACAATGCGATCTCCGTCTAAAATATTTACAAGGTATATACCTGCTTCTGGTTTTTTAAGTTCTATGTTTTGATCAAATATCGTAGAATTTTGATAATTTTTATTAAAAATTTCACGCCCTTGTACATCAAAAACAGTCACTTTTACACTATTTGATACCGCATTAAACTTTAAATTAAAATTGCCTTTATTCGGACTTGGATACAAAACGAAGTCGTTTACATCAAAGCTTGTAGTCCCCAAAGTACACCCAAAATCGATTCCCCACGATACAATTGAACCTGTATCGCCAGTATAATTATCTGTGGCAGTTAAGGTCCAAATGCCCTGAGAAGCAGTACCATTAAAGACTGCCATCGAATTCGTTGTGGTTACTACTGGGGTTCCTGACGATGATGCTGCTCGAATTTCGCCCGTGGTTGGGCTAGCGCATACAGGCAATACCCCTGCATCACTAAATGTTGCATTTAATGTATTACGTTGTGGATTATTACAATTTCTGCTCCATAAAGTTACCGTATTATTGGAAGGACTTTTTATTTTTAATATTAAATCACCAATCCAAGAATGATTAGAATTGACAGATACTTTAATATTATTTACAGTTACTGTATTTGGATAGGATAAAATTTCAGTTGTAATTGCACCCGCGATATTTGCAGCAGTGCCGTCAGCAATTGCGCTGTTTGGCGAACCAGATATGGCATTACATAAATAACCAATTGCAAATGCTTTGTCATTTACGTCAAAATATATATTATTAGTTGGTTTTACCATAATTCTGCAAAATTGCGCTACAATATTTGGAGTTACTACACTTGCCGAACCATTGTTAGCAATACCACTGGCTAATACAGTACTAAAATTTTGACCTCCATCTGTTGATAATAATATGTCAACGGTCGAAGACCCTGCTAAACTGCTTGTATTTGTGCTCCAGGTTACTGTTTGGCTGCTGCCTTGCAACCATGACACGCCATCTGTATTTTGTGACGTAACGCTAAACGGACCTAAAAAAGAGACAGCAACGGCCATGTTCGCTCGAGCAGTTTGTCCTCCGTTTGGGTTTCTGTTATCTCGTACTGTTAAAGCAAAACTTAAGGACCTCGTATTAGATGGAATACTTTCGTAGGGTGGAAATAAATTATTACTTATAATAGAGGATAACCTCGGAAAATACCGTTGTAGCGAAGTAGTGGGCGAATACGATCTAAAAATCGCCCCTGTAGTTGCCGTTGTCGCTCCTATCGGGCTTGATCCAGTAGTAAATGTATTGGTTTGTTCCCAGCAGTAGGTCAGCACATCATTGTTAGCGTCTGCAGCTACTGGTGCTGTAAGCATAAATGCAGTACCCTTAGGAATTGTATAATTAATTAAAGCAGGCACAACTGGTGGGAAATTTCCGTTAGCAACACCTGCTTGACAATTTCCAGCGCCAGTTATGTGCGAAAACATTTGTGCTAAACTTACAACGCTAAAATAATCGTCGCTGTGCGGTTGCACATCTTGTGGTGTGCAAATTCCTGCATAGGCCATTATTGTAGTGCCACTACCTGGTTCAACAGCATAAGAATTACTTCTATTACCGGTACAATTATTTGTATCTCCGGCAAAGGTATGATCTGCTCCAAATTGATGACCCATTTCGTGCGCTACAAAGTCAATATCATAGCTATCGGCAACAGGTGCAGACGAGCCAGTAATACCGCTTGCTTTACCTGTTAAACAGACGCTAGGTTTTTGTGCCAAACCACCACCACCAGTACTTACAGTATGTCCGATGTCATAGTTAGCCTCGCCAATTATAGTAGTTATTTCGGTTTGGCTTTCGTTAATTAATAATGCAGCAGTGTCATTCGAAAAGTTATCTGTGTCAATAAAAATTAACAAATCGTTGTTGGGTACAAATTGCATTTGCAACGACATTTCGCGTCTATAAACTCCATTAACCCGTACCATCGTAACTGCCATTGCAGCTAAAACCGCATTCTTTTTTTCTTGCAAGGTTCCTGCATTTAATCCGGCTGCGGTCACATGATAGGCAGCATATTCAATAGTACAGGCCATTGCTAAGCGGTAAGTTCTATATTGACTGTCAGTTGCACGAGCTACAACTACACTTTGATCGGTAATTAAATTTTCAGATTGATCGCCCACAGTATAGCATTGTTTTGTGCGCGGCACTGCAATTAATGCGTTCTTTTGGTAAACGATATAATTTTTATTGTCTTTAGTGTATGTATCAATTAAAACCGTTGGATTACTACCAGAAAGTATTTGTGCATGTAAACCAAAAATAGTTGCACTTAAATTAATGGTAGCTGTCGGATCTTTAATTCCTTGACCTGAATAGGTTGCAATATCGGTAAATTTAGCAGCTAAATCTGGGTGAAGCGTCGCAGTTTTGTACATCCGATACATTATTAATTCTCCTTTTGCATCAGGAAAAGCACAAACCGTAGTTGATAAAATGCCCGAATCGTCGCTAGGTGCCAATTTTAGTTTGGTTTTTAAGTAGTCAAAATCTACTGAAAATAGTTTAAAAGCTTTTGGAAATGAAGCTCTATCCATTCTTACGCTAGTATTGATTTGATCTGCTGTAATTTCAACCCACTCTTTTTGTGAAAAAGCGGTAAAAGCAATTAATAAAGTAATGATGTGTAAAATTTTATTCATAATTATATAGAGTTTAATAATTTTCAAAAGTATAATATTTTTTTAAATATATTATAATTTTAACTTAATACGCTTTAATTAGATTTTTTTTGTTACAAAATATACCTTTATATAAAATTGTTATACGAAAATAGTTACAAAAATTAACTTTTATTTTTTTTTGGATAGCAGAAAACAAACATCTGCTGAATAGCGCATCATTTTAGCTTTTATCCACAAAAAGTACTATTTAAAAAAAGTCTGTTTTGGCCACTAAATAAGCATTAATTGCTACTTGCTCTATTCTTTTTTGACTAAAAATAGCTTTATGTAATAGTTTTCATGATATCATAATCTGACTAATCAAAATGATGAAGTAGTACATGATGCATTGCGTGCGTTACCTTAAATAAAGTCATGATTTTTAAACCATAAAAAGTTGAAAACCTTTTTGAAATACCCTAAATTTGACAAAAATTATTGAATTGGAAATATACCATACTTTAAATGACTATTCTAAAACCCAAAAGAGCTTTGTAACTATTGGAACTTTTGACGGTGTGCATCTTGGTCATCAAAAAATACTAAAAAAATTAATTCAGAATGCAAAAGATACTAATTGTTTTAGTGTAGTGCTCACGTTTTTCCCTCATCCGCAGCTTGTTTTAAACGAAAACTCGCCTGTTAAAATGTTAAATACAATTGATGAAAAAGCTGATTTATTACAAAAATTAAATTTAGATACGCTTATAATTCATCCGTTTGACAAAGAGTTTTCAGAATTGTCGGCCGAAGATTTCATAGAGCAAATTGTGGTTAAAAAACTCAATGTGCAAAAAATTATAATTGGTCATGATCATCGGTTTGGCAAAAATAGATCTGCAAGTTTTGACGACTTAGTATTTTTTGGTCAAAAATATAATTTTGAGGTTGAACAAATTTCGGTTGAAGAACAAAGCAATGTAGCTATAAGTTCAACCAAAATTAGAAATGCTATTTTAAAAAATAATTTTGAAATTGCTGAAAAATATCTCGGATATCCTTATTTTTTTTCTGGACTAGTGGTTTCTGGCAAAAAGTTAGGTCGAACCATTAATTTTCCTACGGCCAATATACAAATAGCACAAAATTATAAATTAATTCCAAATAGTGGCGTTTATGTTGTGCGTTGCGAATTAAATCAAGGTATTTTTTTTGGTATGATGAACATTGGCAATCGACCCACTTTTAACGGAACAAATCAAACTATTGAAGTGCATTTATTTGATTTTGATGATGCTATTTACAATCAAAAAATTAAAGTTTCGGTGCTTTATTTTCTTCGTGATGAGCAGAAATTTGGTTCGATTGAAGCGTTAAAATTACAATTACAAAATGATAAATCAAAGGCATTGCTAATTTTGAATAAATAAGTATTATTTTTCTACAACTAATCTAAATTTTCTGTACTTTTAATTTTATTATAAATTCTTTAATTTTTATATTTATGAAAATAGCACAAGAAATTTTGAATGGTTTTTTAATGTTTTTAGGAATAGGAACTTATTTTTTGCTGATGGAGGTTCTAGGATTATCAAACAATTATATTTTACGAATATTTAATGTCTTAATCGTAATATATTTTTTAAATAAAACCATCAAATTTAATATAGAAAATGGCAAGAAAGGCTATTTATTTAATATGATGTCAGCTGCTTTAACAGGCGTTGTCGGAATTGCTTTAGGAATCATTGGTTTAGCTTTATACATTCAATTTCGCGGAATTGATGAAACAGTAGCCCGATTGTCGAAAGAATTTTTGTTTGGTGGAAACCCAACTTTAGGTGAATATTGTATTAGTTTGTTATTTGAAGGATTAGCATCAGTATTGATGGTTGTTTTTATAAATGTGCAGTACTGGCAAACTAAAGGTGTTTTTAAAAATTAAAAGCAACATTTTAAAAAACCATTTTTTACTTCAAAACAATTTAGCTACTTTTGAAGCCATTTAAACATTTACAATGACTATCACAAAACACAATTGGACTAAGCAAGAAGTACTTGATATATACAACAAGCCCATGATGGATTTGCTTTTTGAAGCAGCTTCTGTGCATCGCCGCAATCACGATCCAAATGTAGTTCAGGTTTCCACTCTATTGTCAATAAAAACAGGGGGTTGCCCCGAAGATTGTGGTTATTGCCCTCAAGCAGCACGCTATCATACGGGTGTTGAAGGCAATGATTTGATGAGTGTGAGTCAAGTTAAAGCACAAGCCTTACGAGCAAAATCCAGTGGTTCATCAAGAGTTTGTATGGGTGCCGCTTGGCGCAACGTAAAAGATGGACCAGAATTTGATCAAGTTTTAGAAATGGTGCGAACCATAAATAAACTAGATATGGAAGTATGTTGCACCCTTGGAATGATTACCGAAAACCAAGCACATCGTTTGGCAGAAGCCGGTTTGTATGCCTACAATCATAACTTAGATACCTCAGAAGAATATTATAAAGAAGTTATATCAACACGTGGTTTTGAGGATCGAATTCAAACTATCAAAAATGTGCGCAAAACAAATGTTACGGTTTGTAGCGGCGGAATTATTGGAATGGGTGAAAGTATAGAAGACCGTGCCGGAATGCTAATGGCATTATCTTCTTTAAATCCGCAACCCGAATCGGTGCCAATTAATGCACTTGTAGCGGTAGAAGGAACGCCAATGGAAGAGGAAAAACCTGTTGAAATTTGGGAAATGATTCGAATGGTTGCCACCACCAGAATTGTAATGCCAGATACGCAAGTACGCCTTTCTGCAGGACGAACTAATATGAGCCGAGAAGGTCAAGCCATGTGCTTTTTTGCAGGAGCCAATTCTATTTTTGCTGGCGACAAATTATTAACTACTCCAAACCCAGATGTAGCCGAAGACATGAAAATGTTTGAATTATTAGGGTTACAACCTCAAAGACCATTTGTTAAAGTAGCACAACCCGAAACCATTGAAGCTGTTGATTCAAAATTTGAATCGTTAGGCGAAAAACCAAAATGGACTCGACCAAGCCACAAAATTGAAAAAAACGTAGAAGCATCTGTTAAAAAATAATACTTTTATTATTGAAAATCCGCTTTAGAAATTCAAAAAAAATAATCTAAAGTAAAATACGTCACGTTATTTTGAGTTTATATAAAAATTTATTCAAGCAAACCGCCATTTATGGTCTTGCTATGGTGTTGCCACGGATGTTGAGTTTTTTATTGGTAAAATTATATACTAATGTTTTACCTAACCCTGCTCAATATGGCGAATTGACTATGGTTTTGGCATATATGGTATTTTTTAACGTGCTGCTTTCTTACGGTTTTGAAACCGCTTTTTTTAGATTTTATAACTCAGAATCTGATAAAAACAAAGTAATTAATACAACCTTAATTTCCATTTTTTGGAGTTCAATTGCATTTTTAATTACCGCGCTTTTGTTTCGAAATTCAATAGCACACTTTGCTACTATTGAAACTCATTTTATAACCTATTCAATTTGGATTTTAGTTTTAGATGCCCTAGTCGTTATTCCGTTTTCAAAACTTCGAGCCGAACAGAAACCGGTACAATATGCCCTAATAAAAATTGGAAATGTTATCATTAATTTAGGATTAAATTTGTTTTTTCTTTTAGCTTTACCAAAAATTGCTCTACATAATCCCGATGGAGTTTTAGCAACAATTTATATTCAAAATTTTCAAATTGGATATATTTTTATTGCTAATTTAATAGCAAGTTTTTTAACTTTTTTAGTGCTTTCAAATAATTATTTTAATAGCAACTGGACAATAGATAAATTGTTGTGGAAGCGAATGATGCACTACGGTTTTCCTATTTTAATTGCCGGAATTGCATTTGCCATAAATGAACATTTTGATAAAATATTGCTCGGGAACTTGCTTCCCGCTTCCATTGCCAAAACCGATGTTGGCGCCTATTCAGCCTGTTACAAACTAGGATTATTTATGGTTTTGTTTCGTACGGCATATACACTAGGAATTGAACCCTTTTTTTTTAGCCATTCTAGCAATGAAAATGCGCCACAAACCTACGCAACAATTACTAAATATTTTGTTATTTTTGGTTCTTTAATGTCATTGGTAATAATTGTTTTTGCTGATATGCTAAAGGTGGTACTTTTGGACAACAAAAATTACTGGCAAGCCATGAAAGTAGTGCCGTTAATTGTATTTGCTAATTTTTTTTTGGGAATTTACACTAATCTTTCTGTATGGTATAAGTTAGTAGATAAAACTAAAATAGGGGCATATATTTCTATAGTTGGTGCAGCGGTAACGTTGGCATTTAATTTTTTATTAATCCCAAAAATCAGTTATTACGGAGCAGCGATTGCCACAATTTTAGCCTACGGTACAATGATGGTGTTGTCTTATAACTTAGGTAAAAGTAAATATCCAATTCCCTATGATTTTAAAAAAATAGTAAGTTATTTGTCATTAAGTATTATTTTTTCTGGTATTTCATTTTATATTCCTTATGTTCGTGAAGGCTATTTTATCAAAAGTAGCTTAACCATCGTTTTTTTAATTTTTATTTATCACAACGAAAAAGAAACCTTAATGCGAATTATTAAAAGAAAAAAGTAATAAGTATGCAAATTAAAATAATTAATAAATCAAAGCACACGTTGCCGCATTACGAAACCATTGCTTCAGCAGGCATGGATGTGCGAGCAAACCTAGAGGCACCGTTTTTATTAAGATCATCAGCGCGAGCTATAATAAAAACAGGTCTTTTTATTGAGTTACCCATTGGTTTTGAGGCACAAGTGCGACCAAGAAGCGGACTAGCAATTAAAAAAGGAATAACCGTTCTAAATTCGCCTGGCACAATTGATGCCGATTATAGAGGTGAAATTGGTGTGATTTTAGTAAATTTATCACAAGATGATTTTATAATTGAAAATGGAGAACGAATTGCACAATTAATTATTGCAAAACACGAACGTGCTGAATGGATTGAAGTAGCTGAATTATCGCAAACATCAAGAGGTGAAGGCGGTTTTGGAAGTACAGGCACCACATGATTTTTTACAAAATATTCTTACAAACAGTTTTTAAAGATAATATAATGAAAATAATAGTGCCAATGGCCGGACGAGGCTCACGATTAAGACCGCATACATTAACCATTCCAAAACCATTAATTCCAATTGCAGGAAAACCAATAGTGCATCGCTTGGTGGAAGATATTGCTGCTGTTATAAATCAAAAAATAGATGAAATTGCGTTTATAATTCATAAGGACTTTGGTAAACAAGTTGAAATTGAGTTAATTGCAATTGCTGAAAAGCTTGGTGCGGTAGGAACTATATGTTACCAGAACGAGGCGTTAGGAACCGCGCATGCCATTATGTGTGCAAAAGAATCGATGACAGGGCCAATTGTAGTTGCGTATGCAGACACACTTTTTCGTGCCGATTTTACACTTGATACTACCGCTGATAGTGTGATTTGGGTTAAAAAAGTAGCCGATCCGAGTGCATTTGGGGTTGTACAATTGAATAAAAATAATCAAATTATTGATTTTGTAGAAAAACCTAAAGAATTTGTGTCTGATTTAGCCATTATCGGAATTTATTTTTTTAAATCGGGCGAAACATTACGGTCAGAGTTACAATTTTTGTTAGATAATAACGTTACAAAAGGAGGAGAATACCAACTTACAGATGCGTTAGAAAACATGAAAGTAAAAGGGATGCAGTTTGTTCCGGGTAAAGTTGACCAATGGATGGACTGCGGAAACAAAGCAGTGACCGTTGAAACGAATTCGCGAATGTTGCATTTTTTGCATAATGATGGTTTGCATTTGGTTGATTATGATATTAAAAATGAAAATTCAACCATTATTGCACCGTGTTTTATTGGTGCAAATGTTGTGTTAATAAACGCTACTGTTGGTCCAAATGTTTCCTTAGGAGATGGATGCCATGTCGTTAATAGTACCATTAAAAATAGTTTGGTTCAAACCCATGTTCATATTAAAAATGCAAATTTAGATAATGCCATGATTGGAAATCACGCTGTTTTTGACGGAAATTTCACAAGTATTAGTATTGGCGATTATTCGGTTTTGGAATAATTATACTACCTAAAACCTTACCAAACACCATTACTAGTAAACTAAGGAAACATTAGTTATTTGAATTTGCATACGGACTGTACATGTATTTTTTGTTGCTACCGAATTGCGTTAGGGATTGCAGTGAAACTCCTTTTTTAAAGCTTTTTTGGCTTTAAAAAAGAGTGTAGCGTAAAGCCCGACCTGTCATTGTGAGGAACGAAACAAGCAGGTAACGCCCAAAATTAGCTTTTTAAAATTGTTATGTGGTTTAAAATCAGACTTTTAATAGTCAAAATCAAAGTAGTTGTTGCGCATTATTTTATACGATACCTGTAAAAATGATAAAAATGAAAAATATATTTGGTTCATTAACAACTTTTATACTTATTTGTAGTTGCACTATGTGTGCACAAATCGAACCTGAAGACATTGTATCGAAAGCTGATGAATTTGAAAATTCGTTTTTTGAATCTATTAAGCAAAAAGGGATGGATAATTTTGATAAAGCTATTTTGTCGCTTGAAAAATGTGCCGATTTACAACCCAATAATGCAGTTATTTATTTTGAACTCGGAAAGAATTATTTATTTCAAAAAAAGTATAAAATTGCGTTTGATAATTTTGAAAAAGCTACCAAAATTGATGCATCTAATCGTTGGTTTTGGGTCGGATTGTATGACGTTTGTTATGAAACTAAAGATTATAATAAAGCAGTACCGATAGTTGAAAAGTTAATCGAATTTAGGGAAGAGTATAAAAACGACTTGGCCTCATTATACATGAATACGCAGCAGTTTGACAAGGCATTATTACTTATAAACGAATTAAATTTAAAATTTGGAAAAGACGATAAACGAGATATATATAAAGCACAAATTTTACGAGACACTAAATTTCAGGCGCCAGAGAAAGATAATTTAGTAGAGCAGATTTTTAAAAATCCAAAGGAGGAATCGAATTATATTGCATTAATATTGTTATACTCTGAAAGCAATCAAGAGCAAAAAGCATTTGAAATAGCAAAAAAATTAGAAAAGGAAATTCCAAGTTCAGAGGTGGCACAAGTAAGTTTATTTAAATTTTATTTAAACACTAATCAAGGTCAAAAAGCAGTGCAATCGATGAATGTGGTGTTGGCAAGTTCAAAAATAGATAAAAAAATTAAACACCGCGTTTTAAACGAATTTTTGTTGTTTGTAAAAAGTAATTCGCAGTACAGCAAAGATTTAGATAAAGCAATTTCGTATTTTAATGAGGACCAAGAAATTAAAGTTGCTAAAGAAATAGGTAAATTTTATTATTCAAAAAAAGATTTTTTACAAGCTGCTCATTATTTTGAAATGCATTTAAAAACTACAAACGATGATGTAGAAGTCGTTTTGCTACTTGGTCAAACATACATGCAAAACAATCAATTTGATACTTTAGATATTTTTTCGGAACAAAATTTGCAGTTGTTTCCAACGCAACCACAATTGTATTATTACTCAGGAATAGCCAATAATCAGTTAAAAAATTATAAAAGAGCAAAAGATGTACTCGAATCAGGATTAGATTTTATAGTAGATGATGTACCTTTGCAAGCGAATTTTTATATTCAATTAGGTGAGTCATATGCTGGCATGAGCGATACAAAAAACAAAGAAGCTTTTTTTATTAAAGCCAATGTATTGTTAAAAAAAATAAAATAAAAAATGAAAAAGAGTATAGCTTTATTGATATGTATCGGACTATTTTCTTGCAAATCAAAAGTAATTTTGACACAACAAAACGCGCTAAACACAAATAATAACGAGCGCACGTCGGATAAAATAATTGCTGATTATTATAAAAACACAGTAAATTTTTCGACGTTATACATCAAAGCAAATGCAAAATACAGAGACGAAAAGCAAACCCAAAATGTAACAGCAGAGATAAAAATCAAAAAGGATGAAAAAATTTTAGTAAGCGTTCGGTTTTTAGGTTTTACAGTTGCTAAGGCACTTATAACGCCTACAGCAGTAAAATATTATGAAAAAATAGGAAGTAATTTTTTTGAAGGAAATTACGAAACATTAAGTAAATGGCTGGGAGCCGATTTAAATTTTGTAAAAGTTCAAAATCTGTTTCTAGGTAAACCAATTGACGATTTGACCAAAGAAAAATTTATTGTATTAATAACAGAAAAAATGGCGCAATTGCAAAATGCTAGTGCAATTGCCACAAAATCGTTTTCAGTTGACACCTCGAACTTTACTTTAGCAAAACAAGAAATTAATCAGATTAATCAAAATAGAATGCTGCAAATTGTATATCCAGAATACCAAACTACCAACCAAATGTACTTACCTTTATCGCTTAATATTAATGCAACTTCAGAGGCAAAAAACACAACTATAAGTATAAATTACCGTTCTATTTCGATAAATGAAGAATTGAGCTTTCCGTACAATGTGCCCGACGGTTATCAACAAATTATCATAAAATAATACGCTAGTAGATGCGTTAATTAGTAATACAAAAACAACAGCAATGCTCAAATATTTTTATCTTTTATTTTTATTTTTTATTTCAACTCTATCGTGGAGCCAACTTACCCAAGAACAACTTGAAGTAAAAAAACAAAAGTTGCAAGAAGAAATTGAAGAAAAAGAAACCCAATTACAATCTGTAAAAAAGAAAGAAAAATCGGTAGTAAAGTTATTGCTCATACAAGGCGAGAAAATTGGATTAAAAGAAAAGCTTATTAACAATACCGAAAAACAAAAAAAATTATTAACCAACAATATTTATCTCAACCAGCTATCTATTAACAAATTAAAACGAGAACTCGAAATTTTAAAAACCGATTATGCTGAAATGATTGTAAAATCGTACAAAAGCCGGTCCGAACAAAGTAGAGCAATGTTTATATTATCGTCAGAAAATTTTTTGCAGGCCTATAAGCGTGCGCAATATATGAAGCAATACGCAAGCTACCGAAAAATGCAAGGTGAAGAAATTAAAGATAAAAACAACAAGCTTGATCAATTTAACCTTCAACTTGGGGGTCAAAAAAAAGAAAAAGAAAAAATAATTGTAGAACAAGAAAAGCAAAAACAAGACCTTGAAAAAGAAAAACAAGAGCAACTAAAAATTGCAAATAGTCTTAAAAAAGATAAAAAACAAATTACGGCTGAAATTAAAACCAAACAAAAAGAAGCACGTGCTATTGACAGGCAAGTGCAACGCTTAATTCGTGAAGCAATTGCCGAGGCTAACCGAAAAACCGCGGCGGCACGTGCTAAAGCAAATCCAAAAACAACTACTGCTATCGAAACTAAAGCCGTCGAAGAATCGGTAAATATTGTTTTAACACCAGAGGGGCAGTTAATTTCGAACAATTTTAAGGCAAATAAAGGAAGGTTTCCATGGCCTGTAGAACGCGGAGCAATTACTTTGGGTTATGGTGATGTGCCTCACCCCGTTTACAAAACGCTTACCATTCATAACTCAGGACTAGAAATTACTACAGATTCAGGCGCAAATGCTCGTGCTGTTTTTGGAGGTGAAGTAACTCGCGTATGGGTAATTTCGCCCGTAAATAAAGCAATCTGTATTCAACACGGTGACTTTTTTACCATCTATCAAAATCTTGGGGCAGTGTATGTAAATGCAGGCGACAAAGTTACCACTAAACAAGCTATTGGTAAAATTAGAACAAATGCCGAAGGAAAAACCGTAATCAAATTCATGATTTCGCAAAACACAACGTACACCAACCCAGCAGGATGGTTAAACAAATAAGTACAACACATTTATAAACAGCTACCAGAATCTCTTTAACCAATCTCAAAGCTATCAAAAATAGCAGCAAATGCCCTACCGTTTTTTTTAAGTTGTATTAAAAACACGTAGCGCAAAACACTCAAATAAACAGACTTAATAACTAGTGTAACTGCCAAACGTGAACTATACAAATAGTGCACGCAACTCGGTAGCTTCATGCGGTTTCATTTTTCCGGCCAACACTAAACTCAATTGTTTTCTGCGCAAAGCTGCGTCAAATCGCAATTGTTCCTCCTCAGTTTGAGGCTCAATAGGCGGTACTTCTACTGGGTTTCCGGTTTCGTCAACGGCTACAAACGTATAAATTGCTTCATTTGCCTTGCTTTTATTTCCCGATTCTCTATCTTCAACCCAAACATCAATGTAAATTTCCATCGATGTTCTAAATGAACGTGACACTTTTGCCTCTACCGTAACCACACTTCCTAGCGGAATAGCGCGGTTAAAGGCAACATGATTTACAGAGGCAGTTACTGTAATTCTGCGCGAATGTCGTCGTGCTGATATACTTGCTGCACGGTCCATTCGAGCCAGCAATTCGCCACCAAATAAGTTGTTTAACGGATTTGTTTCGCCAGGCAAAACCATATCAGTCAATATTGTTAACGACTCTGAAGGATATTTTGGGGTCATAAATTAAATGTTTTTTTAGAGCTATTTCCAGCTGTACGTTCCAAAATTTTTGGTCAAAAAAAACCAAAAATGTTTTTCACTGCCATCTGGGCTAAGGCATCATTTTTCAAAAAAAATGAAGTGTAACAAGAGGCAATTTTATTCCTGAATCAAAACCCAAGCCCCAGGATTATGCTTTTTAATTTTTGCCATCTCCTCGTGGGCTTTGCTATAAGATGCGTAACTACCATAAATAACAGGATACAAACCGCTTTCGTTTTTTTCAATGCGCTTGGCATCAAATCCCTTCCGAAGTAAGTTTGTCAACTCTTTATCTGCATTTTTTTCACTCCTAAAAGCGCCTGCCACTATATGAAACGGTA
Source organism: Flavobacterium sp. (assembly GCA_043772535.1). Lineage (GTDB taxonomy): Bacteria > Bacteroidota > Bacteroidia > Flavobacteriales > Flavobacteriaceae > Flavobacterium. The sequence continues at coordinate 14,027 of JAYVGC010000147.1, forward strand.
ATTTATCGGTACCAATAGTCATGTTAACAACCTCGGTCGGAATTGTTATTAAAAAAGTTGCCTCTTGAATTTTTTCCGACACTTGCTTTTGTACTTTTGTTTGTACAAGTACTGTATCGCGAGCAATTTTATTTTCATAAAAATTATAACCATAAACGCCCGTAACAGCTAAGCCGATAGCAAAGATGGCTGCATATTTTAAATAATTAAAATTATTTTTTTGTAAAGGCAATGTTATAATTGGTAACCGATCATGCAAATTTTGCATTAAAGTTTCAGCCAATTCAGGCTCATCTACAGCAGCGATCTTCTGAAAAGTAATGTTTGTTGGCCGTTCAATTGTACTGACAGAGCAAGAGGTAAGCCCAAACGAATCTGTTAAATAATTTAATTGTTCAACAGGCTTAAACACTAATTTTTTTTCTGAATTTAAAGTAAAGTCACCTACATTTTTAACGGCAACAGCACCATATAAATCCAAATGCTCTTTCCAATATAAAACCTGAATTTTTATATAACCCACCGCTTCGTCATACGTTATTTTTTCAACCTGCGAAATATGATTAGCCAATAAACCATCATTATTTTGCAAATAGCTGTTAAATGACACTGTTTTTTTTGGAGGAGAAAAGGTAGCAGTGGTCTCGTTTATTGCAGCCGATTGGATTTCGGTTAAAAAAGCACCAAAATTTGGTACAGTTACGCATTGGTATCGGTACAACAGTTGCGAAATGTAATTTTCAATCTTCATAAAACAAAAATAGGAATAATTAAACAAAAAAATAACTTTATCAACATAAAATTGTTAACAATACAAAAATTATACTATTTTTGAAATCGCCTAGGATAATACCATAAAACGCGCAACAGGTTAGTTCATTTATGAATTGCCTATCATTTTTTACATTTTCGAAAATAATTTTATTCAATGAACGACCAAGAAGTTTTATCTTTATTAGCACTACAAAAAGTTGATGGGGTTGGCGATATAATTGCAAAAAAATTACTTAATCATTGTGGCACTGCCGAAAATGTATTCAATACCAAAGCCACTTTACTTTCTAGTATTGATGGAGTAGGTCAATTTTTAATAAAAAATCTCAAAAGCAAAACGGCATTTTTAGAAGCCGAGCAAGAATTAAAATTTATAAAAAATAATGCAGTTAACTTACATTATTATAAAGACAGTTCATATCCTGATAAGTTAAAGCACTGTATTGATGGTCCCATTTTATTGTTTTCAGCAGGAAATATTGATTTTAAAAACCGAAAAATAATAAGTATCGTTGGCACCAGACAAATTACCGCATACGGAACCGAATTTTGTAAAAAACTCATCCAAGATCTAGCACCCTTAAACCCCATAATAGTGAGCGGCTTTGCATACGGTGTTGATATCGTTGCACACCAAACTGCAATGGATTTTAATTTGCAAACAATTGCAGTTGTAGCCCACGGGTTAAATCAAATATATCCAAAAACGCATAAAAAATATGTGGCAAAAATGGAACAGAATGGTGGTTTTATAACCGAATTTTGGAGTAATTCTAATCCTGAAAAAGAAAACTTTGTAAAACGAAACCGTATTGTTGCAGGCATGAGCGAAGCTACAATTGTAGTTGAAAGCGCAGAAAAAGGAGGGTCGTTAATAACCGCAAATCTTGCTAATGACTATAATCGCGATGTTTTTGCCGTTCCAGGACGAACCTCAGATAAATTGAGCGCTGGATGTAACAATTTAATTAAAACACAAAGAGCCAACTTATTAACTTCAGCGGCTGACATTATGTACATTTTAAATTGGCAGCTTGACGATGCGCCAACGCAAAATGCAGTTCAAAAACAACTTTTTGTTACTTTAGAAAACGACGAACAAAAAATTTACGACTACTTGATTAAAAATGGAAAACAATTGCTTGATGTTATTGCTTTAGAAAACGATTTTCAGGTTTTTAGAATATCGTCGATACTTTTAAATATGGAATTAAAAGGAGTGATACGACCTTTGCCGGGTAAATTATTTGAAGCTATTTGATCTAAATATTTTTTGTGTCAAAATGAATTACAATGAAGCAATTGGCGTGTTTTTAGATTGCGCTTCTCTTAGAAACCTACATCAAGCAAAGTACAGCGTGCAAAAACAAGTTTCAAGCGTTGCAAACAGTAGGAAATTTTGGCAAGGTACTGGCGAAATCACTAACTACCAGTTTAAAAAATTTAGAAAAAGAATCTGAGTTATTAGAAAAACCACTTTTGTAATTAGTGAAAAGTGACCATCAAAAAAAAATGCTTACTTAAATAGAATCAATCCCCAGCATTAGACGTTAACAGCCAATGCTTTTGGTACTAACCGCCGGTTGTATCCACTTTAAAAACAGCGGTTAATTATGCAGTTTTTAAGGTTTACGCCCAATATTAATTTATCAGGAACCAGCAAAAAAATAGACCTATAATTTCTAAAACGAGCCCTGTAAAAATGCGTAACTTGTTGTATATATGCATTCTAACGGCATGCAAACACAACCAAGTTTGTTAGGCATCATCTGGTAGAATTGTCAATCAAGTCAAAATTAAAAAATTAGTACATATTGTAGTATGTTATAAACTTTTGAAACAAGTATTTTTTTTAACAAAGTTAGTCGCGGCACATAACCCGAATTATAGATGTAAGATGGCAATAACTAACTAAATTTTTTTTGAAGAGAAAGTAAAAAAAATACGTTCCCCTGCAAGACTAAATTTTGTTTCCAACACAAAACTGGAAAAAATAAATCAAATTTTATTTGGTTTTAGGTATAGTTCTTCGTTGGCGGCTGTTGTTTTTATAAGAAAAAAATGTAGTTTTACTGTCAATAA
>JAYVGC010000148.1:0-6257 GCA_043772535.1 Flavobacterium sp.
CCAATCCAATGAATACCTTTGAGACAGAAGTAATTTGAGTTTTCATGTTATAAAAATTTGGCAGACAGCTTATAAACTGTACCGCAGTTAGTAAATAAAGATTTTTTTGAAGCTCAAATTTACTGCTTTTACATAGATGCTTGGCGCAATTGGGGTTTTAGGCAAACCTTAAAGTTGGTTTTGTACTTGGAAGTTCAGTCTTTAATTTATACATTTGGTTAACCAAATCCCCAACTGACGCCAAGCCACGAGACGTTATATGATACCCTTGAGCTACACAGAACGCAATATAACGTTGAATATAACTAAAATTAAAAGATATGAAAAGTTTAATTTTTGAAAAAAGCATAATTAAAATGAATAGAAAATCAATTCACCCACCATCATTTTTAATTGTTTTTCAATGTATTACAAAATAATTAACTAATTTTACAATTATAAAAATTTAAATCATGAAAAATAAAATATATATTTCTATACTCATTTTTTTATTTAGCATATTAGCTATAAATGCACAAAGTAATTATTATTACTATTATAAAGGACAAAAAATTTATCTTGAGTTAGATAAATCCACGGTTAACTTAATTACAAATAATGATTTCACAAATAATGAAACGACAAATATTGGATTAAATACGTACTCATTACAACAAGATAGTGAGTTAGCAACAAATAAATTTGGAAAAGTCCAATACCAATCAGAACCTACATTAATTGATTTCTATCAAAAACTTAATTTATTGAAAAGTAAACCTAATATAAAAAATATTGGTTTATTTTTTAAAAGAAATGGTACTACATCAATTGGGACTTCTAATTATTTCTACGTTAAATTAAAATCTCAAAATGATTTTAATATTTTACAACAATACACAACGCAAAAAAATGTTCAAATTGTAAAACAAGTTCCAAATATGAATTTATGGTACATTTTGTCAACAACAAACACACAATTTTCATCGTTAGAATTATCAAATCAATTTTACGAAAGCGGTTTATTTGCAGATATTGACCCTGCTTTCATGTTTAATTTTAGAAATAGTTGTACTAACGATACGAATTTTGGAAATTTGTGGGGTTTAAACAATACTGCCAATCCAAATATTGATATTAATGCTTGCCAAGCATGGAATTTATCACTAGGACAAAATGTAAAAGTTGCTGTTTTAGATCAAGGAATACATACAACTCATAATGATTTAGCAGGAAATATCTCTACATTAAGTTTTAATTCACAAACAGGAACATCACCTAGTGTATATAGTGGTGCATCTCATGGCACACATGTTGCAGGAACTATTGGTGCAATAAAGGATAATAACTTGCAAGTTGTTGGCGTTGCTCCTTTATCTAAAATTATGCCCGTTAGTCATTCATTAAATTTAACACCAAATATTTCGGCTGAACTTGCCAGTGGCATAAGTTGGGCATATCAAAATGGTGCAGATGTTATAAACAACTCTTGGGGAGACCAAGGTGGTCAATATTATAACCAACTACATAGCACAATCCTCGAAAATGCAATAACAAGTGCAATGACTATAGGTAGAAATAATAAAGGGACATTAATTGTTTTTGCCGCTGGAAATTGGGCAGTTAATAATCCGGTTATGGATTATCCTGCTACATTTAACGATGACATAATTACAGTAGGAGCAATTACAAATGCTGGTCAACGTTCAATTTTTAATTCTTCACAAGGTTCTGGTTATGGTTCAAAATTAGACATTGTTGCACCAGGAAGTAACATTTTATCAACGCTACCAAATAATTCAACTGGTAATAATAGTGGTACATCAATGGCTAGTCCCCATGTAACAGGATTAGTAGCATTAATTCTTTCAGCTAATCCTTGTTTAACAAGTCAACAAGTTCGTGATATCATCGAGCAAACTTCTCAAAAAGTTGGAGGTTATTCCTATACATTAACAGCAGGTAGACCAAATGGAACATGGAACAACGAAATGGGCTATGGTTTAGTTGATGCTTATGCCGCAGTACAAATGGCACAATCAATGGGTTCTGCTACATTAGATTTAATGGTTAAAGATGGAACAGACGACATTGGCAACGAGCCAAATAATATAACTCCATATATGTGGGCTAGCACAGATATTTGGGTTAGAAATCAACCCGATGGTATTGATTCACACCAAAATCCAGAATTCAGTCCAACAGTTCCAAATTATGCGTATGTACGAGTTACAAATAAAAGTTGTGTTACATCAACAGGCAACGAACAATTAAAATTTTATTGGGCAAAAGCAGGAACATCATTAGAATGGCCTGATACTTGGGACGGAAATCATTTTTTCCCAGCACCTAATGACACCAAAAAACTAGGCGCTCCAGTTGGTACAGTTACAATTCCAGTTTTACAAGCAGGACAAGAAATTATTTTGCAAATACCTTTTATGGTGCCTAATCCTGCCGATTATTCTTTTGCAGGTTCAGACCAATGGCACTTTTGCTTGTTAGCAAGAATTGAAGCGATTAATGACCCATCTAATGAAACTAATGGATTATATGCAAATGTGCAAAACAATAATAATATAGCATGGAAAAACGTAACAATTGTAGATTTATTAGCAAATAGAACAAATGGTGTTATAGCAGTTGGAAACCCATTTGACGAGCCTCGAACTTTCTTTTTAGAATTGGTAAAAGAAGATTTAGAAACAGGAAAACCAATTTATGATGAAGCAGAGGTTACACTAAAAATGGACGAAACTCTTTTTAATGCTTGGGAACGTGGAGGTAAAATAGCACAACAAATTGAAGGAACGCTTGAAGAAGAAAAGAAAATTGTTAAAGGGAATAATGTAATAATTGATAATATTGCTTTTAATGGCAATGAAATGGGAATTTTAAATATTAACTTCAATTTTTTAACTAAAGAATTAACAGAAAAAACTCGATTTGCTTATCATGTTATTCAAAAGGATGCTGTAACTGGACAAATCATTGGAGGAGAAACTTATATCATTAAAAAAGATTCACGAGATATTTTTGTGGCAGATGCAGGTGGAGATAAGGAAGTTGATAAAAATGAGCCAATTACAATTAGTGCATCGCAAATAAGTGAACCAGCAATATATAATTGGTATGACACAAATGGCAATTTAGTTTTTACAGGAAAAGATTTGACCATTGCAACACAAGTTGCTACAAAGTATAAACTAGAAGTTATTGCAACTGCAGATGGTTTTAAAGATTATTCAGAAGTTGAAGTAAATTTAAAACCAAGTGTTTTAAATACAATTGCACCAAATCCAGCAACAAATAATGTGACTATTGGTTACAAACTTAATGAAACTGGTTCGGCATACTTAATGATAATAGGAGGTTATGGTACAACTGGTACATCTAATAATTACATTTTAGATACAAACAACACCGAAACTAACATTAATATTTCAAACTATCCAAATGGTTTTTATACAGTTGCATTAGTTTGTAATGGTCAAATTGTAGATGCTAAAACACTAATTAAACAATAAACAAATCATGCCACGCCTTCGGCGTGGCTATTTTTATTAATCTTTTAAATATTATATATCATGAAAACATTAATTTTAAGTTTAGTTTTTTTTCTCACATTGAGTTGCAATAATAATGACGACAACCAGTCTGCTACTAATGTTGCAACACCAATTACACCAACTTTAATTGGTAAGAATAGCATTTCAAATCCAAGTACTCCATTGCAGAATATATTGATTACTAATCAATCACAATGGAATGCGCTTTTAACATCAATGAATGCAGTAAATAACGTTTCAACTAATTTTACAGAAACAAATATTAATTTTAGTAACTATGATGTAGTAGCAGTATTTAGAAATCCAATTTCAAATAGTGCCTCAACAGTAGATATTACAGGTATAGATGAAAATCAGACCAATAGAGTTGTGTCAGTGCAAAATTTAACTAATGGTATCAGTTCAGATATTGCACAACCATTCCATATTGTAAAAATACCAAAGTCTACAAAACCAGTAGTTTTTCAATAATTAAGAAGTTAAATTAACATTAATTAAAGTGGAGTTTAATATTTTAAATTCCACTTTTTTTGTCATTCTATTTTATAAACAAAATTTTATACTAATTTTGTTTTCTATTAAAAACTTAAACATCAATAATATGGCATCAACATCGGAAACAGGACATGCAAAAAATGTTGCAAATCTTCAAGATTTAATTTCATTCGTAACTGGTTACGGAGCAACCTACAACCCAACTAAAAACGCATTAAAATTACCACAACTTAATGCGTTATACACAGCATCACAAACAAGTTTAGCTGATGTTATTACCAAAAACACAGCATACAATAATGAAGTAAACGAAAGAGTAAACGCTTTCAGCGGTTTAAAAGTTCTTTCAACTCGTTTAGTAAACGCATTAGAAACAACCGATGCAACAGCACAAGTTATAAAAGATGCAAAAGGTTTTAATCGCAAGTTGCAAGGTAAACGAGCATCAACAGCCACAACTCCAATAGAACCAAACACACCAGCACCAGCTACAATTTCAACAAGTCAGCAATCGTATGACCAACAAATACAACATCTGTTTTACAATCAGAAACAAGTTATGTACCAAACGAAACCGCTTTGACAATTGCAACGCTAATAGCATTACAAACTGACCTAACTGCTAAAAATAATGGAGTTGCAACTGCATACACAAATATCAGCAATTCAAGAATTGCAAGAAACAACACATTATACGGAACAGACACAGGATTAGTTGAAATAGCAACCGAAGTAAAAAAATACATCAAATCACTTTTCGGTGCATCAAGTCCAGAATTTGCCCAAGTAAAAGGAATAGAATTTAAGAAAGCAAAAAAGTAACATAACCTAAAACAGAAAAGTACAACCCGCTTTTAAGATTATGCAATCCGCAAAAAGAAATATACTAAACCCAGAAAGGATTGTTTGCTTCGCAAACAAACTTATTGCTACCGCAATAAGATTTATCTTCTCTGCGTTTAGAATTATTCAATCCGCAGAAAGAAATACGACTTCCGCAATTAGAAATATAGCTTCCGCAAACAGAATAATAACAACCGCCAAATGGAACAGAAAAAAAGGGCATCATATAACAGCGGTTTGAAGCAATTGGGGGTTTAGGGCTTAATTTAAAGTTGGTTTTGTATTTGCAAAGTTCAGTCATTAACCGAAATTTAAGGCTTTCTTTACCCCAACTGCTTCAAGCCACGAGACGTTAGCCGTCAGTTTGGCAGAAAATCGAATAAATCAAGTAATAAATGATAAAAAAAGTTAAACTCTTTGTTTTGACAATAATAATGACAATTATTATATTTTATTTTGACTTCAAAATATCTACTTATGATATGAGATTTTATTCGGGAAAAGATGATGGTCTGTTTATTGTTTTTGAATCAATCGTAATATTCAGTACAATATTTTTTCTTATAATGAGTGAACAAAAAAGAATTTTAAATATTCTTATTGGTTTTTTTATTGGAATATTTACGGGCATATTTACCTACATAGCAATCGCACTTAGCATAGGAAAATATTTAAATAATATGATTTTATTTTATCATATAGTTGCACCTATACTTTGCATAAAATTATTTTTTGTGATAGAGAAATTATTGACTAAAAATAATAGAGAAACAACAAAAATTAACAAATCATATTTTAGGTAAAAAAGAAATGAATAGAAAATTAATCTTAAGTTTAAATTTTCCATTAACAATAATAATATTTATGCTTTTTACAAAATGGTGGATTGTGGATATTGTTGACGGAACTGACGGAATAATGTATGGTTTCCCATTTATTTATAAATCTCCAGCATTCTATACTTCTACTGCAGAAAAATATTTTTTAATAGAATTAATTGCAGATTTATCAATTTATTTTGGAGTTATTGTTGGAATGACTTATTTTATAAATAGATTCATATTTGTGATCAAGATAAAAAAAATAATTTCTATTTTTTTATTTTTTTTTGCATTTATACTAATTAGTTTAGAACTATTATTAGCAATAATGCCTGAAAACAAAATGTCATTAAAAAGAGATTTTGATTTTAAAACCAAAGAAACAGGTTTTAAATTTCTTTTTTACTATGATGAAAATGAAAGATTTAACAACTATCATAAATAAAAAACCGAATGGCTAACAGCGGTTCCTATGTAAAGCAATTAAAGTTATCAACAACTTTTAATTTGGGCGATATGTAGTTTTTTTTTCGAGTATAAAATGCCGTTCCAA
>JAYVGC010000149.1:0-16664 GCA_043772535.1 Flavobacterium sp.
GGCAATCAAGCGGTCTCTCTTCGGTCGTTTCCTTTGTTCCGTTCGGCTGTTCCAGTCAGTCGTACCTCCTTCCGTTCCACAGTCACTTCAACAGCACAAAAAAATTACCGCTTTGAAAAAAAGCCGTAATTTTTTTACGCTGTTTTCGTTCCTCATCTTCACACGGTCACTTCCTGCGTTCGTCGGGACTGCTACATCCACAATACAGCCTCATTTGTTACGCTCCGTAAACTACGCTTCTCGCCATTCGGCAGTATTATGTCTGCCGTCCCTTATTGTTTCAGCGGTTGCTCTTTCGCCCAGCCATTGGGGTTGGCTCCGTTCGGTAAAAAACCTCACTGTGCCCTAAATCAAGGAACGCTACCGCTGACTTTTATTTTTTCCCCAACGTTTCACGCTCGCAGTATTACTCTCCACTTCGCAAGGGCTACGTTCCGTTCCCATCCTGCGGTGGCTGTTCAATTGCCGCAACACCGCCACGTCGCTCCTCACAAAAAAAATTCCGTAAAAACTCCATTTTTTTTGCTCCGGTGCTTGGGGGTGTTTTTTGAACCAGAACATTTATTTTTCAAAACAACATTTTTTAGATCCCATTTCATTGGAAACTTTTCGTTAGCGAGGAAAACAAAAAATAAATAAAAAGAAAGTAAAGATAAGTTCCAGTTTCAAGAAAAGAAAGTTCAAGCCCTTTGGGTTTTCAAAAAAATCTCCACCCTACATTTTCGGTTACGTCAACATTTGTTTTATTTCAAAATTCCATTTCCAAACAACATTCTCTTATTAATCACCGAAGTATTTCTTTTAAAAAATTTAATGGCAAAAAAAAGGAATTGAAAAATCTCAACTTTAAATTAGAAATTATGCTAAATTTTATAATCCAAACCCACCGAAAAGAAACTATTTACAAAAACCCGCATATGTTTGTTTTAAACAAAGAATTGAACAGCGGAAAACCTCAAAAAACCGAATTCACAAATAGTTTTGTGATTATTTTTTAAATGATGAAGATTTAGAAACCGTTTATTGGATTGCGTATATCCTTTGGAAGTCGAAATTTTGGCATCAATTTTTGTGCGGTTCTGTTATTCCATTTTTAAGAATTAATGACCTTAAACTCAACTTTTCGGCAAGAGTAAAACATTTTATTACTCGACCACGAAGCGTATCAAAAAGATATAAAAGCGTTGAGGTTGTTAGAACTCAAAGAAACACAATTTCACGAAAACATAAACTTAATCAACTATTTGCGAAGTTTAATTTTACATCGATATTGCAAAAAATAAGTCCAATTATTGACTTTAATTTTTAAATTATGAAACTATTTATTTTATACCAAACTAACAATTGGAAAAGCAGTGCATCAAGAGTATGTTTTGGCATTTTCGATACAAGAGTCAAAGCCATTGACAGCACAAAATGGCAAGAATTATACAATCATAATTCCGAAGTGCTAATTTTAGAAGTTACTTTAAATCAATTTGAGGAAGTTTAATTTTTATACGTAAAAAAAGCCCAAGCTTTAAGGTTTGGGCTTCATTATGGTCTTATTCAAACGCAGCAATATTTATAATTCTTTAAATATTTTTAAGTTTATATTGATATATCAACTATATTTGCATCAAATAAGTTAATATGAATAATAAAAACCCAACTGGAACAGTACTTTATTTAATTGAACAAGCAATTAAGGACTATAGAAAAGTATCACAGAGAAATATCTCAAAAATTGTAAAAGATATTACGGTAGATCAATGTTTAGTCTTATTAATTCTTAACAAGGATGCAGAAATTTCACAAAATGAATTGGCAAACCTCGTATTTAAAGACAATGCATCCATCACGAGAATGATAGAATTAATGGTTAAAAAAGAGTATTTAAACCGAACTATTCATAAAAGAGATAGAAGGAAATTTAATCTTCAAATAACCGAAAAAGGCAAAAAAACGTTAGAGTTAATTAACCCAATTGTACTACTAAATAGAGAAACAGCACTAAATGGTTTGTCACTGGAAGAAATTGATTTTCTCGATAAAACTTTAAATAAAGTAATTACTAATTGCAAAATCTAAAAAAATGAAAACACTCTTTAACTTATTATTAATCTACGTTATAATCTCCTTCAACTCAAAAGCTAATGCTCAAGATTTAAAAGAACGATATAAACAGATATTAGAAATAGCAGATAAAATCAATAAATATTACATTTTTGAAGATGTTGCAAATCAACTTTCTAAAAAATTAAAATCTGAAATTGAACTCAAAACTTTTGATGATTTTACTGATGCCGAATTTGCAAAAGCGCTTTCTGCTTATTTAACCAAAAACGGAAATGATTTGCATTTCAATGTATTATATCGTCCAACTAAAGAAGAAGAAAAAAAAGCTGTCAATGAAAAAGAAATGCTAAAAAAATATGACTCTATTAATAAACAATGGAATTATGGTTTTGAAAAAGTAACAAGATTAGATGGAAATATTGGTTATATCGAATATACTGGGTTTCCCGAAGGAAACAAATCAGCCGAACATATTCTTGATGCCACAATGAGTTTTGTTTCAAATACTAATGCTTTAATTATAGATTTAAGGAACAATCAAGGTGGAGATGGCAAAATGGTCGAACTATTTTTAAGTTATTTTTTTGACAAGAAAATAAAATTAAGTGAAGCTTATACTAGGTATAATAATAAAACAACGAGTTCTTACACTATGCAAAATATGAAAGGTAAAAAGTACTTAAATAAACCCGTTTATATTCTTGTTAACAACAAAACTATATCAGCTGCAGAAGCATTAACATATAATTTACAACAAAATAAAATCGCTAAAATAATTGGAGATAAAACATATGGTGCTGCAAATCCAGTAAAAGCATTTTTTATAGGCAACAAATATCATTTATTTATCCCAATTTCAATTGAAAAAAATGCAATAACAAATACAAATTGGGAACATAAAGGAATTGATGCTGATGTAAAAGTAAGTTCTGAAAAAGCATTAATAAAAACGCAAATCATAGCACTTGAAAATCTATTAAAATCAAAGACAAAAACGGAATTGACTGAAAATGAAATTAAAGAAAAAATTTTGAAATTAGAGGGACAATTGTAAATTATTTTTATCTAATGCTAACAGATAAAATCATATCTCTAATATAAAAAAAGCCCAATCCTTTCGGTTTGGGCTTCAATTTTATCTAATCCAAAGGTCACTACAATTAGAATTATACTATTTTTAGTGCTTTCTAATCAATATTTTGAGCAATAAAGATATTAAAAAACTGACTATTGCCCCAAGTGTGGCAAGAATTATAGTTTTTAAAACATCTTCCGAATTTAAATTTGATAAAACCCAAAAATAAGTAGTAAACGTAGCAAAAATGAGTCGGTCAACATGAAGCTTACCCAAAAAATGATTCGAAAACGTGAATGATTTGAAACTAATTTAAAAAAGAACGAGTATCAAGCCATGATCGACTGCCTTAAAATTAGAAACTCAGCACGTGGTGCTCGTCTTAAAGCAATTATTGCATACAATGACAAAACAAGACATGTAAAATTTGTACAAACCAACGCATAGAATTCAGTAGTGAATGGCAAAAAGTATTCAATGAAAATAAATTTGATTTTTATCAAATTGACTGCAAATAGCGCTAGCGCGCTAATACAAAACTATAAAAACAAATTATAAATTATAGATTTATATAAAATTCTACAATCGTTTTTGCTCGTCAGTTTTTTCTTTTGCAGTACTATTTTTTAATTTCTGATTACCGAAATTATATTTTAAATTAATTCTAATGCTTTGCGTATCTCTATAATCTAAAAAATAATTATTTTGATTGGCATAATTGGTCGAAACTTTTTGTTTTTCACCACGGTAAATATCAGATAGTACTAAAGCTATCGAAAATTTATCATCAAATAGTTTTTTTAAACAACCTAACTGTAAACTTGAACTTTCTGATATATCAAAAGTGCCTTGCACAGATGGCGAATTATAAGTTAAATTGACCTCTCCAGTAAAATTTTTGCTTTTATTGAAATTAAATTGCTGATTGACACTTCCGTTAAAACCAAAAACATTGTTTTTATATATTTGTTTATCAATGCCTTGAAAAGTATCTTCTGTAAAACTAAACGTTGAATTGAAACCAATTGTCCACCACTTTTTTGGGTTTAAGTTGCAACTAAAATCCAATCCGACCGCTTCGTCTTTTTCAATATTTGTAAAATTATAAACCAAAGTATTGGTTGTTGGATCTTGAAATGAAATTTCGATGGAAGGATTTTTTTCATTTCTATAATAAAAATCAAAATTATACTGATTATTTAAAGTGTACAATAAACTCAAATTATGTGTAATTGTTGGTTTCAAGTCGGCATCACCTATAAAATACGAGAATTTATTATAATACGATTTCGACGGATTTAACCAGCTGTAATTGGGTCTAGAAATACGTTTTCCGTACGAAATACCAATTTCATTGCGTGCTGAAGGTTTGTACAGGACATGCAAAGTCGGAAAAAACTTTAAATACTCTTGCATATTTTCTGTTTTTGGATTAACAGAAATACCTTTTAAATTGGTGTATTCTGTTCTTAAACCTGCTTTTAATTCCCATTTTTTTAATTCTTTCGAAAAACTTGCATAACCAGCTAAAATGGTTTCATCATAATTAAATTGATTGCTTTTGTTGGGTTTATCAATCAATAAATTCGATTCTTCTTCTTGAAACAATAAATTTGTTCGTGCCTTGACGTTGCCGAATTTTATACCAGTTTCAAAAGTTGCGTTTTCTTTTTGAGAACTAAAATCAACTTGCGACGAAATCAAATTTATCAATTGTTTGTTATCGCTTACAAATCGTTCTGAATATTTTGGAATTCCTGCGAAATTAAAAATTGTGTTGATATCTTGCCGCTCCAAGTAGTCATAATTTGTATAAACTGTCGTAAAATTTAAATTTTGTTTATCATTAAATTTATGGTCAAAAGACAAATTATAACTTGAATTTTTTTGCGGCGTTTGTCTAGTATTAAATGTTGTATAATTAGAAATATTTACGTTATTTTCATCAAAAATGGTTGTTGGAACGTTATACTGCGCTGCATTTTTTAGAGAAATAAAACCATCAGTTCCCACAGAAATCGTACTTAGACTATCAATTTCATAATCTAAATTGAGCCGATACGTATTTTGCGAAAGCGCTTTATCTTTTCGATTCATACTACTTTTCCAGGTTTGTTTTTGTTCTTGATAAATCACAACGTCTTCGCCAAAACGAATATAAGTACCCGAACCAAAACTATAATTTCCAAAAACTGAAAGTTGTTTGGACTTGTAAAATTGACTCGTATTTGCCACGAATTTTGGATAGGTCGATTGCACATAACTTGTTTTTATAGATGATTTATATCCTAATTTCAGATTTTTTTTGAGTCGAATATTCAAAACTGCACTTCCTTGGGCATCATATTTTGCAGGAGGATTTGTGATAATTTCTATCAATTTTACATCGTCACCGTTGGTAGCTTCTAACAGGTTTTTGAGTTCGTCGCCAGTCAAATAAATTTTTTTATCATTAATTGTCACCAATATCGATTGGCTTCCTCGAATCGAAATGGTACTTCCCGCAACCAAAACTTCTGGCGTTTTTTTCAAAATTTCCCAAGCATTATTGGACGAAAGAATGGTGTTTTCAACATTAAATTCTAGTCTATCGATTTTTCGCTTTATGGTTGGTTTTTTTATTTGAATGACAACTTGTTCCAATTTATTCGTAATTTCTTTTAAAATAATTTCTTTATTTAGTACATCATTTTTTAAAGTCAAAATAGCCTTCAATTCCTGAAAATGATTTGCCGAAATTTTGACATTGTATTTTCCAGATTCGATGTTGTTTATTTCAAAAAAACCTTTTTCATTAGAGGTTGAATTATAGATTTGCAAACTATCCAATTGATTGAAAATTGAAATTTTAGCATTTATAATAATTTCGTTTTTAGAATTGAAAACCAATCCAGAAAATTTGATGTTTTGCGTAAAGCAAATATTTGAGAACAATAAGAAGGCAACTAACTTTTTCATAATAATTTATATTTGATGCAAATTTCAATAAATATTTACTTTATTTGGGTTAATAGTGGGTTAACGCAAGGTTAATTGGAAATCATCTAACTGTAAATCTTTTATTATTGTACGTAGTAGTTTTGATAAAAATGTACTACTTTTGCGCGTTATAAAAAAAAATCATGAAAAAAATTATTTTAGTACTAAGTCTTGTTTTATTAGCCTTAGTTGGTTGTTCTAAAAGTGAAGATGCCATTCTGGCGGGTGTTTCAAGCAATCTTTTAAAACGAATTGAAAATAGTAGCGAAACGCTAGATGGCAATTCTACAACAAACGTAGCTTACAACGGTAATAAAATTATTGAGTTTTCATCTTCTAGAAATGGAATCTTAAGTAAAACTATTTTTACCTACAATGGAGATTTAATTATCAAAAGAGAAAGTTTAAGCAATGGAATTCTAAATGCTTCTGAAGAGTACATATATGAAAACGGAAAATTAACAACGACTTTTTCTATGTATAGTAACACATCCCAAAGTGGAATAATTGTTTTTATAAAATCTAAAAAAGTGTACACGTACAACGCGAATGGTACCGTTTTGGAGACTAATTTTAAATTTGTTGATAATGCGTATGTCACCGCAAATAGCACCAAATTATATACTATTTATAATGGAAACGTAACCAAGCTCATTGGTAACAGTTCTAGTAGTTCTACATACTATAACGGAACTGCAACAGTTACAGATATTTATACATCTACGTATACAAATAATTATGAATATGACAGTAAAAACAATCCATTAAAAAATATTTTAGGATGGAGTAAAATTTCGTTTGATAGTAATAATTCTATAAACAATCTACTTAAAGAAACAGGTTTATCCGAAAGCACTACAAATGGTGTTGCAAATCCAGCTGTGCCTGAACGAGTTAGAGAGTACACATTAATGTATAATTCTAATGATTATCCAACTTTAATAAAATATTTAACTACAAGTACGGTAAATAATAATGGAGTTATAACAACTGTTGTAAAAACAAATACTACAAATTACTTTTACGAATAATAAAATTTGGCAACACACTATAAAATCCATTGGAAACATTTTTCAATGGATTTTTTTGTGCCTATTTTTTCAGGTTAACGTAAGGTTAATGCCAATTAAAATGACTATTAAAAACTTAAAACGTGTACTTTTGTTTCATGAATAGAAATAAATTTCTAATAGCAGGTTGTGTTTTCACAGTTTTCGCATTGTTGGTTATTCAGTGTTATTTTATTTATAATACGTATCAATTAAAAGTACGTGAAATAAAATTCGAGGTAAAATCAACTCTTGAAAATCTTGATGGTCGCGAGCAAAAGCATAAAAGTGATTTAAAGGACGATCGCGAGCAAGAAATTCTTATTGCATTCGAAAATAAAAAAATTAATCGCAAACAATTTATTCAAGCATTACAACTTTTAGAGTCCAATTACGCCAAAACAGTAATCCAATTTATCGAAGATACATTCAAATCGACCAATTACGACGTTGGATTTTCTAAAAATATTGTGTCAATTTTTACAATCCATAATGGAAAATACACCAATTTGATTACCGAAAAAATTGAATTGTATCGATACAAAAATATTTTAAATTATAAAGAATTATTGTTTAAAACAAGTTGGCATACTTCAACCGATAGCAGTACCGATTCTGAGGCAAAAATTAGAAAATTCGAATATGAAGTGCAAAAAACATACAATTACAGCATCAATAATCTAGAAAAATTGGTTTTTTCTGAAATGAGTGGTTTATTGATTATATCGTTTATACTACTCGTTTTTGTTATTTCGTTATTTTATTATTCGATAAATAATCTTATTCAACAAAAGAAAATTGCTGAAACCCAACGAGATTTTATCAATAACATCACACACGAATTCAAAACGCCATTGGCAACTTTGAGTATTGCAACCAAAACATTGAACGATCATTTTTTAGATAAAGAAAATTTAAAAAATACGGTTGCAATTATTGAAAGGCAAAATAATAGATTGCAAAAAATTTTTAATCAAGTAAATTTCAATTCGATTTTGACAAATGTCGAAAACACCCAAATTGAGCAAAATATTAATGTAGAATTTATAAAAAATTGTATCAATGATTTTAGAATTGCCAATTCAGAAATTGAAATTAAAGCATCATTAGGTTATAATATTGACTTGCAAATGAGTAAATTTCATTGTTACACAATTCTATCCAATGTACTGGAAAATGCTGTAAAATACGGCGGAACAAAACTAAACATTCAAATAGAAATTATCCAAAATAGTTTTATTTTAAAAATAAAAGACAATGGAGTTGGAATACCGAAAAGCCAACAAAATATGATATTTGATAAATTTTATAGAATATCCAATGGTGATATTCACAATACCAAAGGATTAGGTTTGGGATTGTTTTATACCAAAGAAATTATCGAAATTTATAACGGATATATACGGGTAGAAAGTCATAAAATTGGTTCTGAATTTATAATATCAATTCCCAATTTATGAAAAAAATATTGCTGGCCGAAGACGATTTTGATTTTGGAACAATCTTGAAACAATATCTCGAAATTTCTGGTTTTGATGTAGTTTGGGCAAAAAATGGTCAAGAGGCATTGGACTGTTTCAAGCAAAGTAAATTTGATATTTGCATTATTGATGTAATGATGCCAATTCTGGACGGATTTGCCCTTGCCGAAAAAATAATTGATAGGAATCCAGCAACTCGTTTTTTGTTTTTGACTGCAAAATCGCTAAAAGAAGATAAAATAAAAGGTTTAAAATTAGGTGCCGACGATTATATATTGAAGCCCTGCGAGGCTGACGAATTGGTGCTTAGGATTCAAAATATCTTAAAAAGAAGCCAAATTATTTCGATAAAATTTAATGAAATTGTTGCAATCGGAAATTATAAATTCGACAGTAAAAATTTGCAGTTAATTCACGGTTCTAGTACGCAACGATTGACCGCAAAAGAAGCACGATTGATTCAATATTTTTTTGAACATAAAAATGGCTTGATAAAAAGAGAAGCCGTTTTGAACGAAGTTTGGCAAAGTGACGACTTTTTTTCTGGGCGGAGTCTTGACGTTTTTATTAGTAGAATCAGAAAATATTTTAACAGAGATAAAAACATTTCGTTAGAAACCATCCGCAGTATTGGATTTGAATTCAGAATTTTTTAATATCGTTCATTATTGGTCAAGTTGCATAACATTATTTTGTTCAGATACGTTTTTTGCTTTGTATACAAACTCGTCACAAAAGAACAAATGAAACTTCAAATATTTGATTATATTGGAATTTAGTACAATCAAAAAAGAAGGTATTCCGCATTAAAATATATGTCAATATGGGAATTTAATAATCAATCAAATAATTACAAAAATGTCGCTTAACTTAAACTCCATTTTTTATTTGTATATTATTTTCTTATCATGAACAATAGTGAGCGGTTACTGCTGATTTTTAAATTTATTTGATTGTGTAATGCGCCGTCATTACAACCGCTATTTACACTTTGTTGGCATTGTAGGTCTATTCAGTTTTCTTGAACCAAAAATCTTATAACTTTTCTGTAAAATACTACAACATATTTTTTCTTTAATTACATCAACTTTGTAAATAAATCTAAAACAAAGAAAAAATGAACAAATTAATCCTAATTTTCGCTCTAGTTGCAGTTGCAGCAACTATATCGTGCAAGTCGGCAGCACAAAAAGAAACAATCGCAAAAAATAATGTAACCGAAGCAAAACAAGATTTGCAAGAAACTAAAATCGATAATGCCAACGAGTGGATAAAATTCAAAGCTGAATCCGAGCAAAAAATTATCAATAACGAAAAGCGAATCACTGAGTTAAAAGCGAGAAGGAACGAACCAGGCAGTACTTTTGACGGTTTGTACAGAACCAGAATCGAAAAACTAGAGGCAAAAAACGCAGAGTTGAAATCTAAACTTAGCACTTATGATGGTAATCAAACACAATGGGAAACTTTTAAAAGCGATTTTAATCGTGATATGAACGAAATTGGTAACAACATTAAAGACCTATTTCGGTAATCGTACTTGTACGTATACTTTGGAAAAACAAAATAAAATCTTACTTTTTTTACAAACCAGTATCCTATTGATTTAGTTTTAATAATGGGCAAGAAATGCAAATAAAACAAAAAATAATTGTAGTTGGCGGTGGTTTCGCGGGTATACAACTTGTGCGACAATTAGATGGAAATTTATTCGATATTTTGTTGATAGATAAAATAAACCACCACCAATTTCAGCCACTTTTTTATCAAGTTGCAACTTCGCAACTTGAGCCGTCTAGTATTTCTTTTCCGTTAAGAAATGTATTTAAAGGCAAAAAAAATCTACAAATCCGACTAGCCGAAGTTTTGAATATTGATGAATCTAAAAACATAATTTCTACAACAATTGGACATTTTGATTACGATTATTTGGTTATAGCTATTGGATGTAAAACCAATTTTTTTGGTAATCAAGATATCGAAAAATGCGCCTTTACACTCAAAACAACGTACGATGCAATCACAATAAGAAATCATATTTTACAAACGTTTGAAAATATAATTTCGGCCGAAGAAGACGTAAAAGAAAGTTTACTTAATCTTGTTATAGTGGGTGCCGGACCAACTGGTGTTGAACTCGCTGGTGCATTTGCCGAAATCAGAAAAAATATTTTACCAAAAGATTATCCAGGAATCGATTTTTCAAAGTTCAAAATAATTCTTATTGAAGGAAGTAAAAACACGTTGAATTCGATGAGTCAAAATGCCAAAACTGCTTCAAAAAAATACCTTGAAGAAATGGGCGTAATTATTATGATTGAAACAATTGTTGACCAATACGACGGTAAATTATTAACCCTAAAAAATGCTGATTTTATAAAAACCAAATCTGTTATTTGGACTGCTGGAGTAACCGGAAACACAATTTCGGGATTGTCTGATTTGTATTTTGCACATTCCAATAGGCTTAAAGTAAATCAATTAAATCAACTTATTGGTTCTAAAAACATCTTTGCTTTGGGCGATATTGCCATGATGGAAACCATTAAATATCCTAAAGGACATCCTCAATTGGCCAATGTTGCAATAAATCAGGCCAAGAATTTAGCTCGAAATTTCAAAAATTTAATCCAAAACAAACCAACCAAAAATTTTGAGTACATCGACTTGGGTTCAATGGCTACCATTGGTCGTAATAAAGCCGTTGTAGACCTGCCTTTTTTTAAATTTCAGGGTTATTTCGCTTGGTTTGTCTGGATGTTTTTGCATTTAATGTTGATAGTTAGTGTCCGAAATAAACTCATAATTTTTATTAATTGGGCTTGGGCTTATTTTACAAAAGACACGTCGTTACGATTGATTTTAAAGCAAAAAATAAAAAAATAGATAAAACAATGTCTACAAATACATTCAATATTAATGGTTTAACAAATAATGAAGTCGCACTGTCACGAAAAAAAAATGGCAAAAATAAGGTTATTTTTGAACAAGAAAACCATTTTTTGAAAGCAGTCGCAAATTATGTAAAAGATCCAATGATTTTACTTTTATTGGTGGCATCAATTATTTATTTTATAAGTGGCAAAACTGCCGATGCCGTTTTTTTGGCATCTGCTATTGTTTTAGTTTCTCTAATTTCGTCTTATCAAAATGCAAGAAGCAGAAACGCTTTGGAAAAACTCAAAGATTTTACAAAACCCAATTGCAAAGTAATTCGCAACGGAACGATATTGGAAATAAAAACCGAAGATTTGGTTATTGGCGACTGTTTGTTAATTGAAGAGGGTGCATCAATTTCGGCTGACGGTATGATAATACACTCAAATGATTTCTCGGTAAATGAATCTATTTTAACTGGCGAATCGATGCCAGTAGTTAAGGATCAAACCACCAAAGATAATCTGGTTTTTCAGGGAACAAATGTTGCGCGTGGTCTTGCAATTGCAACAATTACCGCCATTGGAAATGAAACTAAATTAGGTAAAATTGGCAAGAGCTTGGAGCAAATTAATGAAGAAAAAACTCCACTTGAAGTTCAGATTGGCAATTTTGTAAAGAAAATGGCTCTGGCAGGTGGTGCAATTTTTGTAGTGGTTTGGGTCATAAATTATTTTCATTCTTATAATGTATTTGACAGTTTACTTCAAGCATTGACATTAGCAATGAGTATTTTACCCGAAGAAATTCCGATTGCTTTTACTACTTTTATGGCTCTTGGCGCGTGGCGAATGATGAAAAAAGGAATAATTGTAAAACAAATGAAAACCGTTGAAACGCTTGGTAGCGCAACAGTAATTTGTATAGATAAAACAGGTACAATTACAGAAAACACAATGAGTTTGGCTAAAATTTTTACTTTAAAATTGAATAAAATAGCTACTTTAGAAAGCCAATTGAATGACGATGAATTACAATTAATTTCTACTGCGATGTGGGCCAGTGAAGCTGTTCCGTTTGATCCAATGGAAGTTGCTTTGCACGAAGTTTATGCTACTGTAACTAAAAAAGATGAACGACCTCATTACAAGATGGTTCATGAATTTCCGTTATCTGGCAAACCACCAATGATGACACATATTTTTGAAAACAAATCGGGAAACCACATTATTGCAGCAAAAGGTGGATCTGAAGCTATTATAGAAATTTCTAAACTTTCGATTAGGGAAAAAAAGCAAATTCAAAATGCTATAAATTTATTAGCAACTGACGGCTACCGAATTTTGGCAGTGGGCGAGGCGCTATTTGAAGGTAAAAATTATCCTAAAACGCAACAAGAATTTCAATTTAATTTCAAAGGATTGCTGGCTTTTTATGATCCTCCAAAAAAGAACATTCATTTGGTTTTGCAACATTTTTACAAAGCTGGAATCACTGTAAAAATAATTACTGGCGACAATGCCGAAACAACATCAAGTATTGCTAAACAAATTGGTTTTGTTGGTTTTGACAAAAGTATTTCGGGCGATGAACTAATGAAATTATCGGATAAAGAGCTAAAAAATAAAGTTGTAGAAATGAATTTGTTTACAAGGATGTTTCCCGAGGCCAAACTCAGAATTATCAATGCATTAAAAGCTAACAAACAAATTGTGGCCATGACTGGCGACGGAGTAAACGATGGCCCTGCGCTAAAAGCAGCACATATTGGTATTGCGATGGGTAAAAAAGGTACCGAAATTGCTAAAGAAGCGGCGTCGTTAATTATCATAAACGACGATTTAGAAAAAATGATTTATGCCATTTCTATGGGTCGAAAAATTTATGCCAACTTAAAAAAAGCGATTCAATTTGTGATTTCAATTCACATTCCAATCATTCTTACCGTATTTATGCCCTTGGCTTTGGGGTGGGTATATCCGAATATTTTTTCGCCCATTCATATTATTTTTCTTGAATTGGTTATGGGGCCAACGTGCTCGATTGTATATGAAAATGAGCCTATTGAAAAAAATACCATGTTGCAAAAACCACGACTATTTACGGCTACTTTTTTTAATTGGAAAGAACTATCAACAAGTATAATTCAGGGTTTGGTCATTACGATGGGAACTTTATTTATGTATCAATATTCCGTTCATGTAGGTTTAGATGAAGCGATCACCCGAACCATGGTTTTTGTGGTTTTAGTTACTGCAAATGTTTTTTTAACGCTGGTAAATCGGTCGTTTTATTATTCAGTTTTAACAACCTTGGCTTATAAAAATAGTTTAGTACCGATTATTATTGGCAGTACAATTGGCATTACCGCATTGCTACTTTTTGTAAAACCATTGACCAATTTTTTTAGTTTTGAACATTTGACTACTGCTCAACTTGTATTGGCAGCTGGTGTTGGTTTTGTATCGGTAATTTGGTTTGAATTTGTAAAATTATGGAAAAGAAACACCAATTAATTTATAAATTGATTTTTGATCTCTATAATGGTGTTGGTGTGTAGTAGGCTTGTGTAATAAAATGTAATTCTGTTTGTTTTAAGGTTAGCGGTTATGCTACTAGTGCCTTTATAGATTAATCTTATTTATTGCATTTGCGCTCGTTATTTATAATAGTATCGGTGGCTGTTGTTATCGGTTTGAATAAGTAAATAATAAAGCTTTTCACATCAATGCATTTTAAAAATTAATAATTAGCATCATGTATAATTTTATTCTTTTAAGTTTATCACAAAGTATCAACTTGCTGCCCTGCGTTTTATTGTATACAATGTAGCAGTGGTCTTTAAAAAAGTTATTTAGAAAATAAAAAGTCATCATTAGTTATATAAACAACTTAAAACGGTAGTTTTTATTTTTGATCAAAAATTAATAGCTTGAACTATGCTTTTATTTTGTTTTCTGTAAACTTCGGGGGTAACCAGATTCATTTTTTTAAAAACGGTGCAAAAACTGCTATAACTTTGAAAACCCAATTCAAATGCAATTTCATTTATAGGAATATTTGTTTCTTTCAGCAATGATTTGGCTTTTTCAATTTTTTTATTCAATATATACTGATAAGGTGATACATTTAAATACTGCATAAATAGGCGTCCAAAATGTCTTTTTGTCCAATTGGTTAGCAATAGCAACTCAGAAACTTCTAGTTTTTTTTCTATATTGGTATTTATATAGGTAATAATATTTTTTATTTTGAACGGTATCACATCCTCAGTTGGATTTTGAAGTCGATGTGTGTCAATTTTTTTGTGATTAAAATTGTTAAGTACTATACTTACAATACTTAATAAATCTTGCGGTTTAAAAGGTTTGACTAGATATCCTAACGGTCTAGTCTTATTAACTTTGTCTAAGGTAATTTTATTTGAATAGGAGGTAACATAAATATACGGAATTGTATCTCGTTCTAATAAATACGATCCTAAATGGGTACCATCTTTATTTTGATTTAAGTTGATATCAATTAAAACCAATTGCGGGTGGTGCGACTCGATGCACGCAATAGCAGCCTCTACCGATTTTATATCTATAATTACCTCGTAACCCTCGTTTTCTAAAATCATTTTTATATCAAATGCAATTATAGACTCGTCCTCTACTACTAAAATTTTGGTTTTCATTGTTGCTATTTGTAAATATTATTGTAAAAAGTAATTGTATCGTAATGTATATAATCTCCAATATTATGATTGTAAACGTTTTATAAATTAATTGCTGTTAACCGTTTCATAAAAATCAGGTACTGCATTTTTAAATTGTATACTATATTGTGTGCCATGGTCGGTTTTAACTTGCAACGAGCCATTTATTTGAAAAATAAGTTTATCAACAAGTTGTAGCCCCAAGGTTTTTTTCGGTCGTGTAGTATCTTTTATTCCTGAACCATTATCGCGCACTGTAAGACAGTAGTTGTCATTGTTTTTAGTAAGTTGTAACCACAAAGCACCATTTTTGGTGGTTGTAAATGCATGTTTGTAGGCATTACTAATAAGCTCATTTAAAATAAGCCCTAATGAAACAGCGGTTTGCATATTAAGATATACTTGTACCACATCAATTTTCACGGTAATTGAATTAGTTGTACTTTCATAATTTTGCAAAATGTTATTTGTTAAATTTATCAAATATTCTTTAAAATCTACCCTGCTGTCGTTATCAGATTGGTACAGGTTTTCATGCACCAACGACATCGATGCAATACGTGACTGGCTTACTTCTAAAAAATCGTTAATGGTAGTGCCAGTATCTCTTGCTTGAATGCGCAACAAGCTCATTACCAATTGTAAATTATTTTTTACACGATGATGTACTTCTTTAAGCAGCGTTTCTTTTTCATAAAGTGATTTTAGTGCACTTGTTTTTTCTACTTCAATTAATTTCTTACCTATAGATGTAAGACAGACGTACTTGGCAAAATAAAGTAGCAGTAAAACACAAAAAAATAATGCTACACCGATATACATTAAATAATCTTTCCGTTCTTTATGTAAAATAGCCTTCTTGGAATCTGCAACCTCCAGGTTTTTTATGATATTGTTTTTGTCAGACAGTGCAAAATCCATTTGCAATTCATTTATTTTATAATTATTCACTTTTGCATTTTCGGTTGTTGTTATATCAGCTTGTTTTTCATAATAAATTAATGCTGTTTTATAATTACCTAAAGCGTTCTCTACTTTGCCCTTGGTCGTAAACAACAACAATTTCAATTCAAAATAATCATTAGGTTGCAACAACGGTAATGCCCTGTCAATAAAAAATTTAGACTTGTTTAATTTACCTGTTGCTAAATAAATACTGCTTTTTAATTCACAAATTTTAATCGTAGTTTCATTATTTAGTATTGCATTCTTAGAAATTTTATTTAATTGGGTAAGCGCCAAGCTATATTTCTTTAAATAATGGTAACAGGTTGCAATATTTAATCCGTTAAAAACAAGTAACGATTTTTCATTAACAACTTTAAAAAATATATCATTTTTTAAACATATATCTAGCGCGTCTTTGTATTTTTCTTGACATATTAAAATATCTGTTTTTAAAAAAAGTATGCGTTTTTTTTGTAATGGTGCCTCGGCTAACTCAT